>CAZPZP010000722.1:0-2603 GCA_964591025.1 uncultured Chthonomonadaceae bacterium | reverse complement strand
TTATGCCCGCTACTCGTGTTATGGAAAGGCGATAACCTTATGGTGTGCGTCCGTAGGACGACTGTACTTGAGGCGGGTACGTTTTTGTACCCGAATTGCCTAATGACCCAACTACCCAACGACCCAACTCCTATGTCGACAGAGTATTGCGCCAAGTTCAATGCGGAATATACGGACGAAAAGTACCAATCTTTCCTACGATTGTTGGAGGAGCGTTGCGGCACGCCCGTACAATTTCGCAACTCTGAAACACCGTGCTTTTTTCCCGAAGCGTTGATTGAGAAAATGGCGGAGTATGGGCGTGAGTTGGTCGGGCAGATTGTCGGGAATAGAGAGTATCTCGATTTTGCACGCGGCTATATTCCGGCGGAATATCGGGTTCCCAATGAGGCGGCGGCTCCGTTGTTCGTTCAAGCGGATTTCGGACTGGACGCGAACCTTGAGCCGAAGTTGGTAGAAATTCAGGGGTTTCCGTCGCTGTATGCCTATCAGCCGACGTTAGCGCAGACCTATCGCGATGCCTATGGAATCGACCCCAATCTCAAAGTTTATCTGAATCGCTGGGATACCGAGACCTATAACGCTCTTGTTCGCAAGGCGATTGTCGGGGCGCACGAAGCAGAAAATGTCGTACTGTTGGAGATCGAGCCGCAGACGCAGAAAACTCTGCCCGATTTTCTGCTAACCGAGAAGTATTACGGCGTGCGAACTGTTTGCGTTACGGCAGTCAAGAAGCGCGGCAATCGGCTGTTCTATTCGCACGCAGGACGCGAGATTCCCATCGAGCGGATTTACAACCGGGTGATTGTAGATGAACTCTTGCGAAAGAAAATCGTGACGGGTTTCGATTTTCGCGACGATCTGGAAGTCGAATGGGCAGGGCATCCGAATTGGTATTTTCTATTGAGCAAAGCTGCACTGCCCGCGTTCAACCACGTCAGCGTGCCGCAAACCGTTCTGCTGAATCGGCTGGAAACCCTGCCCGCCAATTTGGATGAATGGGTACTCAAGCCTTTGTTCTCATTTGCCGGGCTTGGCGTCACCGTCAGCCCGACGCGGGCGGAAGTGGAAGCCGTCCGAAATTCTCCCGACTATATTTTGCAGCGCAAAGTCAACTTCGTGCCGACTGTTGAAACGCCGCACGGACTAACAAAAGTCGAAATCCGCGTCATGTATATTTGGGATGAGCCGCACGGGAGCGTTCCCAGTTGTGCCAATCTTCGTGCGATGACCGCACTGATTCGGATGGGGCGCGGCAAAATGATGGGCGTCGATCACAACCGCGATATGAAATGGGTTGGAGCGTCCGCCGCATTTTTCCTTGATTAGTGCCTCCTCTCCAACTTTAAGATTCACGACCTGACACTTTTTGTTTCGACGCACATTGGACTATTCAACCTCTACGCCGACTGCTGCCGCTTCCAGCGAATATAGGCGAGAATGGTTAGGGTGAGCAGAGTGGCGATAACAAAAGAGGACAACCAACCGGGCAGGAAACCGGACTGCCGACTGCCGCCGCTAATGTCCCGGTATATCCGCTCACCGTTCGACCCGACGCGCCAGAAGGCGTTGGTCTCGCCGTCCTTCATGTAGGCTCCAACGGGGATATTCGGCACGAACTTGCTGTCCGGCACGGCATTGACTTCCCATTTTGTGACGGTGAGTGTTTGCTCCGTCAGCAGGTTATCGTTCCCGTCTGTGGTATCGAAAGATTTCATCGAACCCTCTACCGGAAACCAGACTTCTCCCTTTTTCTCGATCCGCTTGGCTTCCATAGATAACGCCTGTTTGCCGCCGCCAAAAGCCGAGTCATGTCGAACCCGCACGGCAAGGTGACCGAACTGCGGCGCAATCCAGACATTGAAGCGTTTGCCTTTCTGCTTCTCACTGGCAAAATGGAGCAGAGTCCCGAACGCCGCATCCTGCACCGTATCCACATAACGGAATGTGTTGGTTTGCAGTGTTTCTGCCAGCCAATGCGTGTCTACCTTATAGCCGAAATCCAGCGGCGAAAGGTGGTTTACGCGATGATGTTCGATATTGCCTTGAATATGAGGCTTGCCGCCGCTGGAATGTTTCTCGGTAAGAATGCTATAGCCGTCTTTGCCATCATAGATGTCTGTTGTCTTTACCGAAGTGAGTTTGTGGGTCACATTCTTTTGCTGTGTTGTATCATAAGCCGTTTCGTATTCGCGAAAAAGTTTCTCGCCCTTGAACGCCCATTGTATGATTTCGGTTTTGTCTCTCTCCGGGTTCTTCATCTCATGCTGTTTGATCATCGCCTCGGTGATCACAGAGCGAGCCGTCATTGTCACTTGCGCCGATTGAAGCCGACCTCGTTCTGTTTCTGCGGCGCGTATGACAGCGTCGAGTGAGTTGTCCTGCGCCAATGCCGCCGAACCCACTAATACGCCACAGATAAGCAAAAGCCTTGAGAACGCTTGAGAGCGAAAAGTTAAAAGGGACATTGATGATCTCCATAATGCAGAGGGAATATTGAACCCCCGCAGGTGGGTTTCGTAGCGTCAGAACGGGGATTACTCCCCGACTCTAAACCGACTTCACACAGTCTGCACCGACTGTTTGCGCTTCCATCGAATATA
>CAZPZP010000721.1:0-2605 GCA_964591025.1 uncultured Chthonomonadaceae bacterium | reverse complement strand
AATGGGAAAGACAAGAGGAAACAACACAGAGTTTCATGCCTTCTCGAAGGCTGGATAGTTACGTGCAAGCACTGATTGGTTCCAACACCCTTCTCGGCTTGCAGTCCAATGTGGACAAAGAGAATTTGGATTTCAACAACTTGGCGCGTGTTCGACTGAAACTCATCAACTTTTGATTCTCTTCCGGTACTCCACTCTGGCTGCTCGCTCATCGCGCACGCCGTTTCTCACAAAGCAAAAACGGTGTGCGTGGCTTTTCGGGTAAACTCAATCGGATTTTCCGGCACACGCTGGAAAGCAATCGGACGAGAAAAAACAGGAGAACGACCAATGAAGATCGGCATTTTGACCGGTGGCGGAGACTGTCCGGGACTGAACCCGGCGATACGCGGCTTTGTGATGAAGTCACTCGATTATGGGCATGAGGTTTATGCCATTCGCGAAGGGTGGCGCGGATTGGTGCAGGGAATTATAGACGACAAGCCCCTGACAGTCGGCGACGTGGAAGAGTTGATCTATCAGGGCGGCACAATACTCCGTTCCTCCCGCACCAACCCCTACAAAGACCCCGCACAATTGGAGGCAGTCAAGGCAAATATCGCCAAATTCGGCTTCGATGCGATTGCGGCACTCGGCGGCGAGGACACGCTCGGCGTTGCCAGCAAACTCTACAAGGACGGCTACAAGACCGTCGGCGTCCCCAAAACCATGGACAACGATCTGAACGATACCGATTATACGTTCGGCTTCGATACCTCTGTCGGGGTCAACATTGACGCCATTGATCGTCTCCGTGATACCGCACGCTCGCATATGCGAATTATCGTTTTGGAAGTCATGGGGCGTCATGCAGGATGGGTCGCGCTCAATTCTGGAATAGCGGGCGGTGCGGACTGGATTCTGCTTCCCGAAGTTCCGCTCGATGTCGAAGCGATGTGTGCCCATCTTAAAAAGGCGTATGCCCGCAAACGCTATGGAATTGTCGTTGCGTCCGAAGGCGTCGAACTCCCCGATGTGGGCGATGACGAAAAGAAATTGGACGCCTTCGGTCACGTCATTCTCAGTGATCGCAACGTCGGTGAATGGATTGCCAATACCATCGAACAGCAGACTGGTATTGAAACCCGTTCGGCAGTGACAGGACACATTCAGCGCGGCGGCAGTCCCAGTGCCTTTGACCGTGTTTTGGCGTCTCGGCTCGGTATTCGGGCGGCACAGTGCGTCCACGAAGGCGATTTCGGGAAAATGGTCGCTCTCAAAGGCACGGAAGTGGTCGCTGTCCCCATCGAAGGAGCCGTCGGGACACTCAAAACCGTCCCGATAGAATTGTACGAGACGGTCAAAGTCCTCTTCAGCAAATAGGAACCACAGAGACACGGAGGAGCAGTGATCCACGAAAGAACACGAAAATAATTCAGAATCTCTATGAATCGAATCTGAATTGTCTCCGTGTTCTCTGTGTCTCCGTGGTTCTTAACCGAGTGTAACAGGGAGCGGTTTGAGTTCGCCGCCGCGCAGGAGGGACAGTGTCACTGTTTCCCCGGCGTGGAGTGTGCGAAGAGTACGGCGCAAGTCGTCCACATCGTTGAGCGGTTGATTGTTGACGGCGAGCAGAGTGTCACCTAAGACTATACCGGCTTTTTCGGCGGGGCTGTCTGCCTCGACAGCAAAGACCAGCAAGCCCTGCTCTTGAGCGAGGGTGAGCGTGGTACGCAGCGACTCGGTAATAGGGACAAGCTGCGTGCGAATGCCGAGATAGCCGCGTCGGTTGTGTCCGTGTTTGAGCAGGGATTCGACAGTATGTTCTGCAATAGAAACGCCGAGTGCCACGCTTTTGCCGCGTCCGAACGCCAAATTGTTGATGCCCAAAATCCTGCCCTGCATATCCACCAATGCACTGCCGGAAAAACCGAAATGGAACGCGGCATCTGTGTGGAGAATCGCCTCATCGCGTCCGCCGCGCTGGGACGCCGATCTGCCGCTCAAGATGCCCAGTGTCGCCCCGACGCCGAAATTGCCCGGACGCGCCACTGCCAGCACCAGACTGCCGAGTTTTGCCGCTTCGTCGCTGCCGCGCTCAAGGGCGGGCAATCCGGCTGCGTCTACTTTGAGCAGGGCAAAATCGGTCTCCTCGTCGCGCCCTAACAGTGTCGCATTGTGACGGCTGCCGTCGCCTAACTCTATCGCCAGATCGTGATCGCGCTCCGTACCGTGCGAAGTGGTCAAAATCAAGCCGTCTGCCGACCAAATGACGCCGCTTGCCGTCAGTCGAGTCCCGTCATCAACGCGCACCACCGAGTGCGCCACACGCTCGACAATTCCTGCCAATTCCTCTGAAAATGCCGCAAGTGTGCTGCCTGTCGTCTCTTGTCCCATCAGTTTTGATTCCTTTGTCGTTTGTATTCTCTACCCGTTGAGAGTGTTGACGATAGGATACGCCATAACGCGACAAAGAAACATCCGTCGGAGGGACAGGCACATACACTGCTCTTTCGGTCAGGCGAAAGAGGATTGCTTATCGCGCCAGCGGGAGCGGAGCCGAAAGATCACTGCCTCGATTATCGCATTATGCCGACCTCAAGCATATTTTCTTAACTCACCTCTC
>CAZPZP010000720.1:0-2606 GCA_964591025.1 uncultured Chthonomonadaceae bacterium | reverse complement strand
GGATCAGTGATCATAAAGAAAATAAACAACTGATACATAGGACTTGTCAGCGGCGCAAGTTCCGTCAAAAAATCCTGTCCGCTAATCGCGCTCCGTGCAAAGGTATAAAGGAGGAAACTGCCTACATAAGTCGCGCAGATATGGAACCGATGCAGACGCGCAACGATAATCGAACCCAGTGTCCAGACAATCAGCAACGGATACAGTGCATTGCCCCACTGAATGCTCAGAGTCGCAACAGAAGACGAAGCGATCAGCAGCAAGACGCTGATTCCGAAATTGGAGGGATTCCAGATATGGCGTCCATCCACGCGAATCACATATTTCGACGTGATCGAGATTGCGGCACACAATGCGTAAGGCCACCACTCCGGCGAGCGAACCAGAATCCCCACACTGATGCCGCTGATATAGGCACTGGCAAGATGCGGAACCTTGCCCGTCACCATTTTACCTAAGAGCATTTCGAGCAGAATAGAGGTAGTAATAGCGAGCAGAGTTTTAGGAAAACTCTCCAGAACGCCGAACGAAAGTTGACCGACTAACAGAATAACAGTGATAAATATCGGGGCGATATAACGCTGATCCAGCGTGAATTTCGCTCGTGTCGCAGAGACGGCAGAGATATTCGGTGTCGCAAGCGATGTTGCGGACAGACCAGAGGCACGGGTTCCTCTCCCCCTCCTTACGGAAGGAGGGGGCTGGGGGGTGGTTAGACTCATAATGGCTCCTTTATCGGATGCAATTTGCCGATCTCAAGTTTCGGCAGCTCTTGTATTTTCCCGGAAGACCAGCGAACGATGACCTTCTCGATACGCGGGTCTTTTCCTAAACCGAAGTGCAGACGACGTTGATTTTGCGAACAAAAGCCGCTGCCGCCCAACACTTCCTGAACCTGTTGCTGACCATTCCAGTAGACTTTCACCTGTGCGCCGATGGCACTGCGGTTGCTGTTTGTCCCTTCCAGCTCGAAACCGATCCATTTGTTTTCCGGCGCGACAGTGTTTTTATAAAGCAGTAGAGGACCTTTGTGGTTGGCGACGACGGCATCCAGCGTGCCGCGATTCCAAAAGTCCGCCAATGCTACTGAACGCCCGTCATGAATATCGGTGACCCCGACGCCCTGCGCCACTTCCGTAAAGCGACCAGTGCCGTCGTTGATCCAGACTTTCTTCTGCTGATAGCCGCCCAAACTGCGCCCTTTCATTGGGGGCCAGCGCGTGGCATCGGAGATAATCGAACTGTTGCCAACGGTGATTTTGGAGTAATCGTACCAATAATCCTGTTTTTGATCCGCCGAAATATAGCCGTTCACTAAATAGATGTCCTGAGTGCCGTCGTTGTTGAGATCGCCGAACTGCGCTCCGAAACTCCATCCGCCGTTCTCTACGCCCATGCTGTTGGCAAGGTTATCATATTTGATTTCATCGCCGGACGTGCCTTCCTGCGGCATCCAGAGATTGTTGCCCTGAACCAGTACTCCATCTTCCCAGATATTGGAGACATAAACGGCAAACTGTCCATTATTCAAGACATCGCCGATTCCGGCGTTCATGCCGCTTTTGGGAGAAAATCCGATGCCTGTCTCCTTACCCACTTCTCGAAACCGCTCTCCCTTTTCGTTGAAATAGAGTTCCGAGACACCGTAATCGTTGGCGATAAAAATGTCGGGATAGCCCGTCCCGCGTAGGTCGGCGGCAACCACCGACAATGCCCAACGGCGACTGCTAATACCCATTTGCTCCGTCACATCCTCGAAACGTCCCCCGCCGACATTGCGAAGCAAATACTTTCGCCCGCCGTTCTGAGCATACTCGAAACTCTCCGGCATGATACGGTCTGTTTTTAGATGCCACAGATCAATCCGCTCATCGAAATAACCCGCCACAAACAAGTCCAGTTTGCCATCACGGTCATAATCGAGCCAAATTACGCTGTTCGCGTTGACCCAAGACGGCAGTCCCGCGCCCTCCGTCACACGGCGGAAACCTTTCCCCTGCTCATTGTGAAACAGTTCTGGGCGACCCCATTTGTAAAGCAATAAATCTTCATAGCCGTCGTTGTCGTAGTCGCCCCAGACCGATCCCATCGAGACGCCCGCTCCGTTTTGGTTTACGTCGGCGACGCCCATCGATTCAGCAACCTCTTCGAATTTTCCATTTTTCAGGTTGTGATAGAGACGGTTTTTGCTGCCCTCGCCGCTGTTTGTGGCGTAAAAATCCTGCCAGCCGTCTTTATCGAAGTCTACAACGGAAACTGCCGCTCCCATGGAAGCGATATTTGGCATGATATGATTCAGCCGAGCATCGAGCGTGGGAGCCTGATGAGTGAATGCGACTCCAGCGTCTTTGGAAATCTCCTGAAATTGGAAGCCATAGCGACTCACCGCCTCAGCCGTGTTGACCGGACGATGCTCCGTTCCATTCCGCGCACTCCATTGCTTGACGACAAGCGGAGCGGCGATCAGAGCCACAAAGAAGATCATAATGGCGATTTGCGGCAAACGTTTCTGCATTAATCCGGAACCCCTCCCCAACCCTCCCCTTCACAAGGGGAGGGAGTCTGTATCCCCAACCCTCCCCTTCACAAGGGGAGGGGGTAAGAAC
>CAZPZP010000719.1:0-2607 GCA_964591025.1 uncultured Chthonomonadaceae bacterium | reverse complement strand
TGAGAACGTCGTCCATGTGGCTCATGAGATGGAACGTCATCACGTCACGGATATTGTCGGGCAGGTCTTCGAGGTCTTTTTCGTTTTCGGTGGGCAGAAGCAGAATGCGGATACCGGCACGGTGCGCGGCGAGCGTTTTCTCTTTAATTCCGCCGACAGGAAGCACACGCCCCCGCAAGGTCACTTCGCCTGTCATGGCAACATCCTTGCGGACAGGGCGTTTCGTCAGGGCGGACGCGAGCGCAGTGGCAATCGTGATTCCAGCTGACGGTCCGTCTTTGGGTATGCCGCCCGCAGGAACGTGCAGATGGACATCGAATTTGCGATAAAAATCCTCGTCAATGCCCAATTCGACGGCACGCGAGCGAATAAATGAAAGGGCTGTTTGCGCCGACTCCTTCATTACATCGCCTAAGTAGCCCGTCAATTGAACTTTGCCCTCGTGTCCACGCAGCAGACTCACTTCAATCGTGACAATATCGCCTCCAAACTCGGTATAAACCAAGCCGGTAGCCGCCGCGATTTCGTCTTTTTCCTCCATTGTGCCGTAATGGTATCTTCGCTTTCCGAGATAATCTTTGATGCCGTCGCCCGTAATAGTGGTTGGCTCGGTGTGTCCGTCTACGACGCGCCGCGCTGTTTTCCGGCACAGCGCGGCGACCTCCCGTTCAAGATTTCTGACGCCCGCCTCGCGGGTGTATTCGCGGACAAGTTTGCGGATTGCGTCTTCGGTCAGCGTCAGCGTATCGTCATTCAAGCCATGATCGCGCCGCTGCTTGGGGATGAGGAACTTGTCGGCGATGGCGAGTTTTTCATCTTCGGTATAGCCGGAAAAATTGATCACTTCCATACGATCACGCAATGCCGCAGGAATCGGTTCGAGCAGATTCGCCGTCGTGACGAACATGACATCGGACAAATTAAACGGGACTTCGAGATAGTGATCGCTGAACTCGAAGTTCTGTTCGGGGTCGAGGGCTTCGAGCAGGGCAGACGACGGATCGCCGCGAAAATCCATGCCGAGTTTGTCGATCTCGTCGAGCATAAAGACCGGATTGTTCGCTCCTGCCTGCCGAATGCCTTGCAGAATGCGTCCGGGCATGGCTCCGATATACGTGCGCCGATGACCGCGAATCTCGGCTTCGTCACGCACACCGCCCAGTGAAACCCGAATAAATTTGCGCCCCAATGCCTGAGCGATACTGCGCCCTATCGAAGTTTTGCCGACACCCGGCGGTCCCACAAAACACAAAATCGGTCCCCGTGTCGCATGGGTCAGTTTGCGGACAGCGAGAAATTCCAGTATGCGCTCTTTGGTTTTCTCCAAGCCATAATGATCGTGATTAAGGGTTTCGGCGGCAAGGACGAGATCAATATTGTCGTCCGTCGAAGCACTCCACGGCAGGGAGACCAGCCAATCCAGATAATTGCGAATGACGACGCCTTCGGGAGCCGCCATCGGCATTTTCTCCAAGCGGTCTGCCTCTTTGAAGGCGCGTTCGCGGGCGGGATCGGGAAGTTTTGCCTCTTCGATGCGGGCGCGGTACTCGTCGCCTTCGGTCATGCGGTCATCACGCTCGCCGAGTTCCTGCTGAATCACTTTCATCTGTTCGCGCAGGAGGAATTCCTTCTGCGTATCACCCATTTCCTTCTCAACCCGCGAGCGGATATTCTTCTGTAAGTCGAGAATTTCCGCCTCTTTTTTGAGGACAACGGAGAGTTTGCCCAACCGTTCCTTGACATCGAGGGTTTCGAGAATCTCCTGTTGGGCGTCCACTTTCATTTGCCGCAGATACGGCGTAATCACATCGGCAAGGCGTCCGGGTTCATCGGTATTGACGACATTGATCAATGCTTCGGGCTGGATATTTTTGCCGGTATTGACGATATGCTCGAATTGGGCAATGACGCTCCGCATCAGGGCTTCCGTCGGCAGGTCTTTTTCCTCTTCGGCAGCAATCGTGCGAACGCGCACACGGAACGACGGCTCGTATTGGGTGTATTCTTCGATAATACAGCGTTCCAAGCCTTCGAGCATGACGCGCACCGTGCCATCGGGAACGCGTAAAACTTGCATGATTTCTGCCGAAATTCCGACCTGATGGATGTCTTCGGCTTCGGGTTCTTCGGCGTGGATATTGCGCTGTGCGGCGATAAAGATGCGGCGGTTCCCGGCTCCGGCTTCGTCCAATGCCCGCACCGATTTTTCGCGCCCCACTAAAAGCGGAAAGATCATATGCGGAAAATAGACTTGATCGCGAATGGGAAGCAAAGGGAGTTCCATCGTCAGGAATGCGCTCTCATCGTCTTGGAGGGCGCGTTCGATTTCGGCGGCGGCGAGCGGGTCGAGTTCCGCCGTTTTGCGGCGGGCTTTGCTGGCGACCTCGGAAAGTTTGCGCGGGGTGCGCGGCATGGCAGAATGTGTCCTCTCAACAGAAAATTCGGATTGGCTCTTAGTTCGCGCTTACCTAATCCGATTCCTTCTTGCCGCAAAAATTTAGAACCACAGGGAACATGGGAACACGGAGAAAACAAAAACAATGATCCACGAAATTACACGAAGGAGACACGAAAAACAATGCAAAGTAGACCCAATGAGATTTGGGA
>CAZPZP010000718.1:0-2620 GCA_964591025.1 uncultured Chthonomonadaceae bacterium | reverse complement strand
CTTGACATTTTGCAACCGGGCAGGTTATAATTTAACCACGATTAAACTTTTTACTGACGAAGGTAAAATTGATGCGTGAAAAGATTGTGCGCCCGTTCAGTCCCGCCGTAGAAGATTATCTCAAAACGGTTTATGAACTTCAACAGGAAGAAGAAACCGTTTCCACTTCCGATCTCGCCAAGGCAATGGGAACCACTCCTGCCGCCGCGTCCAAAATGTTCAAGTATCTGGCGGAATTGCGGCTGCTTGACCATACGCCCTATCAGGGAGTGCGCCTGACGGATGCGGGCGAAAAAGTGGCTCTGGAAGTGATCCGTCACCACCGCCTGATCGAGCTTTATCTCTATCAGGCACTCGGCTATCGCTGGGACGAAGTGGATGCCGAAGCGGAAAAACTGGAACACCATATTTCCGAAGAGTTCGAGGAACGTATTGATCGAATGCTCGATTTTCCGCTGACCGACCCGCATGGACACCCGATTCCGACCCGCGACGGCTTGATCGCCCCGCAGCGCGGCGTGCCGCTCTCGGACGTGGAAGCGGGCGAAACGGTCATTATTCTGCGCGTTCGTGACAGCGATCCCGAAGCGTTGCGTTATCTGGATCGGCTGGAAATGCACCTCGCTTCTGTACTGGATATATTAGAAAAACAGCCGTTCAATGGTCCGATTGTGATCCGCGTCGGCGAGGTCACGCATTCTATTGGGCGCGAACTGGCGGGTCATGTTTTTGTCGAAAAGTTTGTGCCTTTGACCGTAAACGAAGATTCAAGAGAGGAGGTCACGCAATGATAAAAATGATGAAAATGAAAATGCTCCAAGCGGCAGGATGGCTGCTCTTGCTTGCCCTCTGCACGGCTTTGTCCGGCTGTGATCCTGTTCCCTCAAAGACCGTCGCAACTCGCGCTTCTGCCGATGTGGCAAACCGCAAGATCAACGCCGTCGCCACAGTCGGAATGATCGCCGACGCGCTGAAAAATGTCGGCGGTGAGCGAGTAGATGTCACGGCTCTCATGGGACCCGGAATTGACCCGCATCTTTATCGCGCCACAGCGGGCGACGTGGAAACCCTGAGCGAAGCCGATATTATCTTTTATGGCGGATTGGAACTGGAAGGACGCATGACGGATATTTTCGTCAAGATGGCGCGAAACGGGACGCCGACGGTTCCGGTCAGCGAAAAAATTCCCGAAAATCTGCTCCGTCAGCCCAAAGAGTTTCAAGGCAAGTTCGATCCGCATATCTGGTTCGACGTGACGCTCTGGAAGCACGCCGTCGAAACGGTGCGTGACGAACTGGCAAAATTCGATCCGCCTAGTGCCGATACATACAAGCAAAATGCCGCCGCCTATCTCAAGAAACTGGACGAACTGCATCAATACGTCAAGACCGAGATCAGCAAAATCCCCAAAGTGGGGCGTGTCCTGATCACCGCGCACGATGCGTTCGGCTATTTCGGGCAGCGGTATGAGATGGAAGTCATCGGATTGCAGGGAACCAGCACCGCGACGGAAGCGGGCGCGGGCGACGTGCAGAAAATGTCCCAATCTATCGCGGATCGCAAAATCAAGGCGGTTTTCGTGGAAAGCAGTGTTCCCAAAGCCACCATCGAAGCGGTTCAGGCGGCAGTGCGGTCACGCGGTTGGGATGTCGCAATCGGCGGTCAGCTTTTCTCCGATGCGATGGGGCAGGACGGCACGCCGGAAGGCACGTATATCGGCATGGTTCGCCATAATACCGATACTATTGTGAAGGCACTGCGATGATACTCACAGAAGCAAAAGAAGAAATGGCTCTTATCCCTTCCGTGAGGGAATCCCCTGTGCTTCCCGTGCAGGTGCGTGACCTGACGGTAGCTTATGAGGACAAACCCGTTCTCTGGGATATTGATCTCGATATTCCCCATGCGTCTCTGATGGCGATCATCGGTCCCAACGGCGCGGGGAAAAGTACCTTGATCAAAGCGATTTTGGGATTGGTTCCGCTGGCGGCGGGCAGTGTTTCGATTTTCGGCAAGTCTTACTTACAGCAACGCAAGCGAGTCGGTTATGTGCCGCAGCGCGGAAGCGTGGATTGGGATTTTCCAACAGATGCCCTCGACGTGGTGCTGATGGGGCTTTATGGCAAAATCGGCTGGATACGCCGCCCCGGAAAGTCTGATCGCGAAACTGCCATGAACTGTTTAGAAAGCGTGGGAATGGCGGATTTTGCCCGCCGTCAGATCAGCCAACTTTCGGGCGGACAGCAGCAACGGGTGTTTCTCGCCCGCGCCCTTGCTCAGAACGCCGATCTGTATTTTATGGATGAGCCGTTCGCCGGAGTGGATGCCACAACGGAGCGGGCGATTGTCGGGCTGCTCCAAACCCTGCGCGAACAGGGCAAAACCGTTGTCGTCGTTCATCACGATCTGGAAACCGCACCAGAGTATTTCGACCAACTCGCCCTGCTCAACGTGCGTTTAATCGCCACAGGAGCAATGAAAACAACCTTTACACCGGCAAATCTCCAGCGCACTTACGGCGGTAAAATCGCGTTCCTGAAGGAATAGACAACGTCGGGGGTTGAACCCCCCATCTGGAAAAAACAAGCGTCTTTCAGACGCACCCATCCGTGTATGGACT
>CAZPZP010000717.1:464-2634 GCA_964591025.1 uncultured Chthonomonadaceae bacterium | reverse complement strand
TTGGCTTGACGGGATAGAGACGATATGTTATACTCAAATTTGAGTATTAAGGGCAAGAGTTTTAGGAAGCAAAGATTTCATGTCTGTTCGCCTTTTCGTTTTGGGTGTGTTGTATGGCAAGCCGTCTCATGGCTACGAGATCAAGGAAACTGCCCGCCTTTGGGGGCTGGAGCGTTGGGCGGGTATCCAAGAGGGTTCGATTTATCACGCCCTCACAAAACTGGAGGCGGAAGGGGCTATTCAGGAACATAAGAGCGAACTTTCGGAAAATAACCGTCCGCGTCATATCTATTCGATCACAACACAAGGTCGGGAGACATTTCTCTCCTTATTGCGCGAAACAACTCGTTCTGCCGCCGTCGAAAAGCGCGACATTGACATTGCGCTTGCATTCCTCGATTTTCTTCCCTCTGAAGAGCGAATAGCACTGTTGACAGAACGGCAAGCGAGTCTGCACAAAGCACACGCCGAACTGTTGGAGCGACAGACCAATACGACACGACTCTACCCGAATTTGCATCCTTGGGTCGAAATTGGTGTCCGCCATAGTCAAGGACGCTTGGAATTCGAACTCGAATGGAATAGAGAACTGATCGCCACGGTGGGAGATTGGAGACAACGCCATCCCGACAATTCCTGAAAAATCGCGTCTCTTTTTTGCCCCAAAAATACTCAAATTTGAGTATACCCACTCTTATCAAGGAGAACTTTATCCGTGAAACCGTTCTATTGTCTGCTGGCTTGCTTTGCAAGTCTTATCCCAACACTCTGGACTGGCGTAAACATTGCCGCGCAATCGCCGCCTGTGAATTCCGCTCGCACATTTCGCTTTGATAACGGGCTATGGTTCGATGGCAAAGCCTATCGCCCGCAAACTTTTTATTCCGTTGGAGGCAAACTCACGCGCAAAGCCCCGCCCCAATGTGATGAGACGATTGATCTCAAAGGCGGCTATGTGACGCCGCCATTCGGTGACGCTCATTGTCACCATTTCGAGGGCAAATTCAATATCGCGTCACTGACGGAAGCGTATCTCAACGACGGCATTTTTTATGCGATGACACAAGCAAATTCTCCGCGAGGAGCCGCCGAAGTCGCTGCTCAAGTCAACATTCCCGCTGGGGTTGATGTGCGTTATGCTCATGCCTGTCTGACAGGAAACAACAGCCACCCGATTTTGACCTATGAGGGTTTGGGATTGGGCTACTATACTGTGCCGGAGCAGAATGCCCACCGTGAGGAAATCTTGAAAAGCCGCAAACGCGAAAACGAATGTTATGTCATTGTGGACACCGAAGCCGACTTGGAGCGCAAATGGTCGCTGATTTTGGCGAACAAGCCGGAATTGATCAAAGTGATCCTTTTGCATAGCGAAAACTACGAGCGCACCAAAGACGGGATCAATCCCAAAGTTCTGCCGCTGATTGTGAAGAAGGCGCACGCGGCGGGCTTGCGGGTCAGCGCACACGTCGACTCAGCGGCAGATTATCGCAATGCTCTGGCGTCGGGCGTGGATATGACAGCGCATCTGTGCGGCTATTTCATCCACGATAACGAAGAGACTGCGGCGTTTCGACTGACGCCCGAAGATGCACGTCGCACGGCAAAAAAAGGCATGACGGTGATTCCCACTGCCAACCGCGTCGAAATCGCCCTTTCGGACGCGAACCGAGACCGCACTAAAGCCCTCATGATTGAAAATCTCAAACTGTTGAAGCAAGCGGGCGTTAAGTTTGGAATTGGGACAGACAGTTATGGAACCGATTCGTTGAAAGAGGCGTTGTACTTGAATGACTTGGGCGTTTGGAGCAATCTCGAACTGCTCAAAATGTGGTGCGAGGACACGCCGCGCCTGATCTACCCGAAGCGCAAAATCGGGCTACTACGCGACGGCTATGAAGCGAGTTTTATTGTGCTGGACAAAAACCCACTGGAGAAATTCGCCCATGTGCAGACTGTCCGATTCGCCTTCAAGCAGGGAACTGTGCTGACGCTCAAAGCAGAACTGCCATAAGAATTACCCAAAATCGTGCGTTTCAACTCTTCTTCGAAAGGATCGAAACTTATGAGACATCTTCTACGGATATTTTGTGTCGTCACCCTTGCGCTCGGTATTCCTGCCCCCGCGCACGCCGATACCAAAGCGCAGATATTGCTCAAAAAGGTTAAG
>CAZPZP010000717.1:0-454 GCA_964591025.1 uncultured Chthonomonadaceae bacterium | reverse complement strand
CTCCAAGCCAAAGTCCTGCTCAGGAAACCCAATTACGCGGCTGTTATTTATGATGATGCCAACGGCAATCCCGCGCCTGCTGCTGTCGCTTCGGATGGAAAAACCGTGTGGCGTTATCCCGATCCTGCCAAAAACGAATACCGAATTGAACCTGCTGACTCCGCCGGCAAGGGAATTGTGCAGTGGCTTGACGGTCTGCCAGTGCAGACCCTTTTCGGAATGGAAAAAGCCCTTGCAGACGGAGGCATTAAGCCGGACAATCTCACTTACGTCGGAACCAAAATGTGGGAAGGACAAAACTTCGAGGTTTTACAGCACGATTTCAATGAGGAAGGCAAACGCTATACTGCTTGGCTGTATATTGGGCAGGACAATCTCATTCATCGTCACGTTGGGACATTCTATATTCCCAAACCCGACGGCACGCCGCGAATGTTCGAGGTCGCCCTGAAAA
>CAZPZP010000716.1:0-2648 GCA_964591025.1 uncultured Chthonomonadaceae bacterium | reverse complement strand
TGTTTTTGAGTCGGGTACGTTCTTGTACCCGACTTACGCAAGAGGTCTAATGGGACAAACGCCAATTCTGCCTATCAGCTTTTCCTGACGCGCAAAGTCGCCATGATGCTCCACGCTTCGCCGGCAATCGCGCAGTGAGATAAAGATAGGAGCGACCTCTCACCCGTAGATCGGTTTCGGTGGGGCGTCTTCCCCGTTCCGCCCCTCACGCAGTCGCGCTTTCGGATTCCGCCATTTCGCGGTGTCGGGCGCGAGGGCATTTGTGCTGATCAACACGCGCTGGGCGTTGATTTTGCCCTATATTGCGGGCGCGGCAGGTTTTGGGTATTCTACTGTGTCGCGGATTTTTCCAATCGCTGTCAGAGGAGTTATTCGAGGCGGCGCGGCTTGATGGTGCGTCGGAGTGGCAGGTCTATCGGCGCATGGCACTGCCGCTTTCCCGTCCAATTCTCGCAACCGTCGCGATCATGACTTCGCTTTCGGTCTACAACGATTATATTTGGCATCCTGTGGCGATCAGCAACAATTCATTGCAGACATTCTCTGTCGGCGTCACGAAATTCGCGGGCGAATTCAATCTCGATTATGGACAGACGCTTGCCGGATACGTCCTTGGGAGCATACCGCTGCTCTTGCTTTTTGTGTTTGGAATGCGCTACTTTATTCAGGAAATTACCGCTGGATCATTGAAGGAATAGCGGCAAATTTGCGTCGGCAGCAGAGGCTTGCCGCAAGCATTTTCCTCTCTCTTCAACCTCATTCGGGGGAAAGGGTTTATCACATTGAGAACGACCACACTCGTCACGCTGCTTTTACTTTTTATGGGGAATATGATGCTCGAATCCGCAGAGGGGCAAAATCCTGCTCCCAAACCGACCCCTGTCTCGCCTTTTTTGTCCGAGATAGCAGACCGTGCCGCCCCTGATCCTCGCGTACGCCAATATGTGCGCCCGACGCGCCTTGTCTGGCAGTCGAAGGAACCCGAAGCCGTTGTAGAAAACTCGGAGCAGCTCCTCAAAACCGGAAGCGGGCAGGTGACCTTGAGCAATCCCGCCGCCTGTGTACTGCGCCACAAGGGGAAAACTCCCGGTATTCTGCTCGATTTCGGGAAAGAACTCCATGGCGGCGTGCAGATCGCCGTATCCGATCTGAACGCGGTGGGGCAGAATGGCAAAACCGTGCGTTTGCGGGTTCGGTTCGGCGAGTCGGTCAGTGAAGCGATGAGCGAAATGGGCGAGAAAAACGCGCAGTCCGATCATGCGGTTCGCGACCAAATCTGTCAGGCTCCTTGGCTCGGAACTGTCGAAGTCGGCAACACAGGCTTTCGGTTTGTGCGGATCGATCTGGTAGAGCCGGGGGCGTTTGTGGCGATCAAATCGGTTCGGGCGATTGCCCTGTATCGCGATCTGCCCTATCTCGGCTCGTTTCGGTGCAGTGACGAACTGCTCACCAAAATCTGGCAGACAGGAGCCTATACCGTCCATCTCAATATGCAGGATTACCTTTGGGACGGGATCAAGCGGGATCGTCTGATCTGGATTGGCGATATGCACCCGGAGACCCAAACCATCGGGACGGTCTTCGGCAACAATGAGATTGTGCCGAAAAGCCTCGACCTGATTCGGGATGAAACGCCGCTTCCTGGCTGGATGAACGGCATCAGTTCGTATTCGCTGTGGTGGGTTTTGATTCAGCAGAGCTGGTATCGCCAAACGGGAGATTTGACCTATTTGCGCCAGCAAAAACCTTATCTCACCGGACTGCTTCGGGAGTTGATGAAGCACGTCGGCGCGAACAACGAGGAGACATTACCAGAAGGACGATTTTTGGATTGGCCCTCCAGCGAAAACAAGCCCGCGATCCATGCCGGACTGCACGCCCTGCTGATCCTCACCTTGCAGGCAGGGGCGGAGATGTGCATCACTCTCGGCGAGCCAACCGTCGAAGCGTCCTGCCGCGAAACCGTTGCCCGATTGAAGCGGCATACGCCCGACCCGAACCGCAGCAAGCAAGCCGCCGCATTGATGGCACTGGCAGGATTGGGCGATCCGGTCAAACTTAATCGCGAGGTGCTGGCAGTTGATGGCGCGAAGCGGCTTTCGACGTTTTACGGCTATTATGTGCTTGAGGCGCGGGCAAAAGCGGGCGATTATCAGGGGGCTTTAGACGCGATACGCGCATATTGGGGCGGAATGCTCACCATGGGAGCAACGACGTTCTGGGAGGATTTTGATTTGGACTGGATGACCAATGCGTTTCGGATTGATGAGTTGCCGCAAGCCGGTAAAAAAGACATTCACGGCGATTATGGCGCGTACTGCTACATTGGTTTCCGGCACAGTCTGTGTCACGGCTGGGCATCGGGTCCGACGCCGTGGCTGACCGAACACGTTCTCGGCATTCAGATTGTAGAACCGGGCTGCAAGGTCATCAAAATTACTCCGCATTTGGGCGATCTCCAGTGGGCGGAAGGCACCTTCCCAACACCCAAAGGCGTGCTGACGGTTCGCCATGAGAAACGGACTGACGGAACCGTTAAGACCACCGTTCAGGCTCCCAAGGGCATTCAGATTCAGCGGACAGAATAGCAGTAAAACCGCAGAAAAGGGAGTAGGGAGTCAGAAGTAGGAGGATTCCATTGCGGGTAC
>CAZPZP010000715.1:0-2649 GCA_964591025.1 uncultured Chthonomonadaceae bacterium | reverse complement strand
ATTCGAGTTGGTGCGTCTGAAAGACGCTTGTACTTTGCTGCCGGATACTTTCAGTACCCGCTACGAGAGGTGAGTTAAGAACTGTTACCTTCATCGGATGCCCTTTTCTTCGCTGGCTTTCTGGGGTACACTGTTCTTCACTGACAGAAATGAGAGAGGGCAATGGCACAGAATTTGACAGAGCGTTCCCAAGCGATCACGGTTGCGGAAAATATCACGCGGTTGGTTCCATATCGTCCCGGCAAACCGATTGCCGAAGTGGAACGCGAACTCGGAATCACGGGCATTATCAAGTTGGCGAGCAATGAAAATTCCCTCGGTCCGTCTCCCAAAGCCGTCGAAGCGATGCAGCAGTTTGCCGCCAAAATGCACCATTATCCCGATGCCGCCTCGTATGATCTGCGCCAAGCCCTCGCGGCTCATCTGCACGTCGCACCCGAAACCATTGTCTTAGGCAACGGCTCCGATGATATTATTCATCTCCTTGGTGTGACCTTTTTGGAACCCGGCGACGAGATCATTCAGGGCGATCCGTCGTTTGTGCGCTATGCCGCCGCCGCCATTCTCAACAATGCGCCCTGCCACTCCGTTCCGCTCTCGGCGGATTGGGTTCACGATACCGACGCGATGGCACAGTGTATCAACGCACACACCCGAATCGTTTTCATTCCCAATCCCAACAATCCGACGGGGACAACGGTAGGGCGTGCCGCCTTGCAACGCTTGCTCGACAAACTGCCCGAACGCGCCCTGCTGATTATTGACGAGGCATATTACGAATATGCTACCGACGCGCCTGATTATCCCGATAGTTTGCAATGGGTACGCGATGGGCGCAATGTGGTCGTTTTGCGGACATTCTCGAAGGCGTATGGACTGGCAGGGTTGCGGCTCGGCTTTGGCGTCATGCCCCCTCATCTTGCGGAGTGGCTGCACAGGACTCGCGAACCGTTCAACGTCAATCTCATGGCGCAAGCGGCAGGACTGGCGGCTCTCTCGGATACCGCTCATATCGCCCGCACCGTCGCCCTCAACAACGAAGGCAAGCAGGAATTTTCTCGTGCCTTTACTCAATGGGGGCTGGACTATACGCAGAGTTGGGGAAATTTCGTGTGGGTCAATGTCGGGCGTGATTGTCGTGCGGTGTTCGACGCATTGCTGCATCGTGGAGTGATCACGCGCACCGGCGATATTTTCGGCGCACCGACCCATTTGCGCGTCACTATCGGCACGCCGGAAGAGAATGCTAAGTTTCTCATCGCATTACAGGAAGTTTTACAAGCATAATGTGAGGAATTGCATGGAACATTTGAGGCGAGACACTCGTCAGGAAGTGTGCCTCAGGTGCAGTGTGCGATGGTACCCGCAACCTGCATATTCATTGCGGGGCGGCCATGGAATTGTCGCTTACGCCGAAAGGCTGAGAAAGCCCGGTACAAAATACTGTACCGGGCGCACTCATTCGGCGAATTCTCGTCTGCTCCGCATATTTTTCTGTTCCACAAACGTATGTGTAAGAAAAGCCTTCCCAAGTGAATTTTGGGGAGGCAATTCAGCCATTTTCATCCAATTGCATTTCTGAAAAGGGAGCCGCCATGGTTGCGGCAAGAAAGGACAGGGAATATATGATTTCCCAAGCGGAACAAGCACCTGCTCTGCGTGCGCTGGTGTGTGAAGATCAGGGTGTGACAGTCATGGCAATTCGGAAAGCCTTGATGCGTGCGGGGTATGATGTGGTTGGTGAAGCAGTCGAAGGGCAGCAAGCCATTGATCTGGCGGACGAACTCAAGCCCGATATTATTTTGATGGATATCAATATGCCGGGCAATATAGACGGTATTGCCGCGACCAAAGCCATTATTGCTGCGCGGGCTGTCCCTGTGATCATGTTGACTGCCTACAGTTATGACAACTATGTAAACGCGGCACTCGAAGCGGGAGCCTGCGCCTACCTCGTCAAGCCGATCACCAGCGAGCAGTTGCTTCCCGCCGTCAAAACTGCCATTGCCCGATTTCAGGCGCAACAGCAGGTGACGCAAGAGGTGGAAGGCTTACGCGATCAGTTGGAGACGCGCAAACTTGTCGAGCGAGCCAAAGGCATTCTGATGGAGCAGAACACACTGAGCGAGAGCGAGGCGTTTCGCCTTCTCCAAAAAAAAAGCAGAGATAAGTGCCAGACCATGAAGCAGACTGCCAGCGACATCATCAAAGCCAAAGAGATGCTTTCATAACTCCGCCGATGTAACCATTCTAGTATATACCTTCTGCGTAAGTGTTCTCCTTATCAGGTACGAGAACGTACTCGGCTAAAAAGGTTTTAGGGATTAGGTTTTAGGAAAATTGCGTTCCGCCCCCCCTATTGCTCTATAGGTTTGCTTTTGACCGGGTACAAAAACGTACTCGGCTAAAAAACAGGCGTCCTGCGGACGCACCCCACAAGATGATCGCCTTCCCATGACACCCGTTACGGACGCGCCCTGTTCCTGCTTGGAAGCGGAGTGCAAAACCGCACCCAAGCAGACGCGCAAAGATTTTGTCGTATCCTGCCCCTGCTTGGAAGCCACACTCTCGAATCTGGGATTTCGTCCGTAGGACGTCTGTTTTTCAGGCGGGTACGTTTTTGTACCCGGACAACAGGCACAGCGAAAT
>CAZPZP010000714.1:0-2661 GCA_964591025.1 uncultured Chthonomonadaceae bacterium | reverse complement strand
ACGGACGAAATTCCCTCTCCCTATCGAGTGCGAAGCACGGCACGGCGGAACGCCCCCAGCAGAGAAATTCATTTCGCTGGACTTATGCAAGAGGTCTATTGTTTCGTTACATTCGCTCCGGCGCGGTGATGCCAAGCAATGTCAGCAGATTCCGCAGAACGATGCGGGCGGAATTGACGAGGGCAAGACGAGCCGTTGTCAGAGCAGGATCGCCGGGATTCTCGATACTCGGCAGCACGCGACAGTTTTCATAAAAGACATTGAGCAGACCGGCTAAATCCATCGCGTAACGGGTTAATCGGTGTGGCGCGTACTCGGTGGCAGCGGTTTGAACTTCGCCGGGATAATCCGAGAGTTTTCGCAGAACGTTCAACTCGGCTTCGTGCGTCAAGAGCGAAAGATCGGCGTCTTTGGCGGAAATAGTCAATTCCTGCTCTGCGGATTTGCGGAGGATATTGCACAGGCGGGCGTGAGCATATTGGACATAATAAACAGGATTGTCATTCGACTGCCGCTTTGCCAGTTCGAGATCGACAGTGGCGGGCGTCTCATAAGAGTTGAGCAGGAAGTAGAAACGGGCGGCGTCTTTGCCGATCTCGTCAATCATATCCTCTTTGAGTTCGATGACGTTGCCCTTGCGCTTGCCGCCGATGACCGGCTCGCCGTCGCGCACAAGAGAGACCATTTGGGTCAAGATGATTTGCAGGTTTTTGGGATCATAGCCGAGTGCCGCCATGCCCGCCTTGAGCCGACTGACGTAGCCGTGATGATCCGCGCCCCAGATATTGATGAGAATATCCTGCCCGCGCCGGAACTTGTCGTCGTGATAGGCGATGTCGGCGGCGATATACGTCGCCTTCTCATTGGAGCGGACAAGCACGCGATCTTTGTCGTCGCCAAACGCCGTAGAATTCAGCCACAACGCGCCGTCTTTCTCATACGTGCGCCCGTCCGCCTTCAACTTCTCAAGACTTGTTTCGACGGCTCCCTTTTCATACAGGCTGCTCTCATAAAACCACGTATCATAACTCAAACCGAAGGCATCGAGGGCTTTGCGCTGCATGGCAAGGCACTTTTCGAGGGCAGGAACACGGAACGCTTCGATACGCTCGGCATCGGTTTTGTCCTCATAGCCCGCACCCAACTCCTCTAAAATCTCTTCGGCGATCTCTTTCATATACTCGCCGCGATAGCCATTTTCGGGGAAATGCACGACGGATTTTGCGCCGGATTCGGTAAGCGGCGGCTCGGTTTTGTCTTCGATTTGGACGGGATGCCCCAGCCATTGCAGATACCGTACCGCGATGGTTTCGGCGAATTTGTCTATCTGGAGAGAATTGAGGGCGTCGTTGATATAGAATTCGCGCTCGACGATACAGCCTTGCGCGGTCAGCAAATTCGCCAACACGTCACCGAGAGCGGCGGCGCGTCCGTTGACAACATTGATGGGACCTGTGGGGTTGGCACTGACGAATTCAATGAGGATACGCTGACCTTCGCGGCTGTTGTCGGTTCCATAGGCGGCGTCGGCAGTTTCGATTTTGACAAGGGTCTCGTGGAGCCAAACGGGACGCAGATAGAAATTGAGGAAGCCGGGACCTGCCGTTTCGACTTTGGCAAGAAGCGGGTTGTCCGTTGGCAGATGCGCGATAATACGGGCGGCGATCTCGCGGCTGTCACTCATGCCCGTCGCTTTCTTGAGCGTCAGAGCGATATTGCTCGAAAAGTCGCCGTGTGCCTTATTCTTGGGCGTTTCCAGCGAGACGTTGAACCTCGTCTCCTCTACAAACGGCAACGCGCCCGATGCCTTCGCCGACTCGACAGCCTGCGTGATAATCTCCGCCAATTCCTCCGTCACAGCCACAATTACACTCCACACGAGGGATTAGGGAATAGGGGCAATGCTTGCGCTGCCCTGTTCCCTTGTTGAGATTATACACTGATACCGGAGGGTTTGCAAGACAAACGAGCGGCATTATGGGGTGAAGGGTTCGCTGTTGAGAAGAGACTTGAGTTTTTCCTGTTCGTGAAATGGGAATTCATGCCTGTCCCATTGTTCTTTAGAGCCTTCCAATCCATGCTTGGCGAGAACCTGTTGGGACGCGGCAAGGACGGCTCCGGCAAAGGTGCGCCAGCGACATTCCGCCTCAAAAAGGATTTCGCCTTCGCTGCCGAGACGCTTTGACCCTGTCTCATTGAACCAGAGAATGCAGACATTGACGCGCTCCGGCGGATACGCGCCGCAAACGCCAGCGATATTCGCCGAGTTCCTCTGCAAACGAAGCGTGCGCCGTGTCGAAGCCGATCATGCTGCTGATGACGGCACGCAGGAGATCACCGAGCGCATCACCGAGATACGACGCCGTGACATGAATACGCTGATCGCCGATTTCCACGAAACATTCCGACCAACCCGCACCGCATAAATTGTAAGGGACTCTCAGGGAAATAATCGTTCCATCGGATGCGGGTGCAAGAATTCGCTTCCATGAGGACGCATCGCCCTCGATGGGTGAACTGGAATACTTATTTCCTTGAGAGTCCCTAACGGAAGAAAACATTACGAATACTTCATCAAAAACAGATTGGGCAGGGGTTGATGCTCTCATTAGACCTCTTGCAAGAGTCCAGCGAAATGAATTTCTCTGCTGGGGGCGTTCC
>CAZPZP010000713.1:0-2662 GCA_964591025.1 uncultured Chthonomonadaceae bacterium | reverse complement strand
CTTCCAACGCGGCTTGTTGCTCTTGTGCTTTTTTCGAGAGTTTGATTTCGTCCATTGTGGCGGTTCCTTTCCCTTGGTTTTGATTTGATTATACCCCACTCACAGCGGAGGCACAAAAAGCGGAAAGTTACTTTCTGCGCCCCTGTAGTTTGTGTGAGATTTACGCGGCTTTGTCCATAACGAGGGTAACGCTGGCAGTTCCAGTTTTGGGATACAGAACCGCAAAAGTCGAGAACGGACTGTAACTGTCACTGCGTCGGGAGCGAACTTGATAGAACGTCTCTTCGCCCGGAGTGACGCCGGTATCGCTGAACGCCGTTTTGCCCGATGAGCCGATCATCGTATACTCGGTTTCCGTTCCCCGCTTGGCAAAGATTTCGTATGTGGTTCCGCTCTTGTTGCCGCCGGGTTTCCACTTGAGCAGTCCTTCGCCTGTTTCGGTGACGCTTGCCGTGAGCAGTTCGGGACGTTTGGGCTTGACTGGCATGGCAGGAGCATACTTGGGGTTCAAGCCGAGTGCCTCTTTGACGGCGGGAGTGGCGTTGGCATTGCCCTGCACATTACGGTTCGTGATCGTGATTTTGGCTTTGATGGCTTTGAGCGTGACGTTTTTGGCAACAGTGGCGGCTTTGGCGGCTTCACGGGTGGACTTGACGGTATCCTGCTGAGTGACGAGCGTAGTTTTGAGCGTGTTGATGTCGGTGACCGTATTGGGTGGCAGGGCGAGCATGGTGCTGTTGGCGGTGGCGACGGTGGCAAAGTTGGTCAGCCACGCAGGTATCGCGGTCTCTTTGGTCGGGATGATTTTGTCGGACATGATGGTTTTTCCTCGATTTTCCTGCGTGTTTGGTATGCAGGGGTTGAGAGGATTATCGGTACATTCGCGGGGAACACGAGGCATAGCGAGAAGCATTTTCAATACTCGGCGTGAGCGATACGGTTTGTTTCTGCGGCGCAAGAGTTTGTTGCGCGGGAGTTTCACAGCGTTGCGCGGCAGATTTGTTGTGTTGCGCTTGTTTTTTGATGCTGTGCGCGAAAGGAGTAATAAGATGAGCGATATTCCTTATTGTCTTGCCAATAAGATTGGAAATTCTCGTAATATTCTCCATGCTCTCGGCGAGGAAATGAGGCATAATGATAGTAGCGAAATGCCTCTCGACTGCTATAAATCAATCGGGCAGTTTAGGGCTTTTCGCAATTCGAGAATGACGCAACAGAAGGAGATTATAATGAGCAGTAACGACGAAATACATGGTATGTCCGAATTGCGGGAGTTTGTAGCGGAACATCAAGAGCGTATTACCAGAACAAGACTTTCGGCAATGACACGAGTTGAGAATGTAGCAGAAGCATTGACTGATTTAGATGCAGTGGGTGCAGAGGCAACACGTCAGAAACTTGAAGGTATTATTTTTGCTACACCTACTATACTGCCACCCTACATGGGTGAGGCTTTTAGAACAGAGTTTTCCGAAGTTGCAGATGAGTTGCGTGATGCGCTCAGTCGCACCTCGACAGATATTGTCAACGAGAATCCTCAGCAATGGATCGATCTTATGATCCAAAAGTTTGAGGAGGAGCGTCAAGACAACAATGTGACGGAATAGAAAAACGATAACGAAGATGCGCTTGAATGATCCCTCATTCGGCAAAATTGTATAGGGAGCAAGGCGCAACGGATGCACTTTGCTCTTTTTGTTTTGGTGAGGCGGTTGGCGCGGCGAGGGAAAATCGTGATATACTGAGGAGACAAGATTTAGCAAGGAGAAAACGAAATGGAGACTTTGGTATTGGAAGGGGCGTTTGCGGAGGTTCAGGCACAGGTGAACCGTTTGCATTATTCGCCTCAGCATCGCGTGAAAGTGACAATTGCAGACGCCGTTCGAGAAGAAATACCTGCCGCGCCGTTTCGCCCTACCGAGTTTCGCAACGGCGTTCCGCTCCTGCCTCTTCGGGAGAACGCCCCGCCGCTGACAACGGAAATGGTCAAGCGCATTCAGGAGGAATTGGACGAGGAGGAGATTGCGGATGCCAATCGCTTTGCCGGACGTTAATGTGCTGTTGGCACTCATAGATCGTGTCCATGTCCATCATGACGCGGCAAACAATTGGTTCTCTGTCGCTTCTCAACAAGGATGGGCAACCTGCCCGCTCACCGAAAACGGATTTGCCCGAATTGTTTCCAGTCCGTCGTATGCCTATACGCGCCTAACCCCGCCCGATGCCCTTGCCACCCTCGATATTCTCATCCAAAATCATGCCGCAACCCATCATTTTTGGTCGGACAGCGTTTCTTTGCGTGATCCTGCCCTCGTTGACATCACCCGTATTCGCGGTCACAAGCAATTGACTGATATTTACCTGCTGGCTCTGTGTCAGCAGAATCAGGGAACGATAGTGACATTGGATCAGGGGATGAATACGGAGGCGATTATCTCGCCGCGTAAGGACTTGATTCTGCGTTTATAGAGAAAGCCGTGTATTAACTGCGCGGGCGGTTTGGAGACCCGCCGCAACCAGTATGGGATGCGTTGGCGGTTCTGAGGCTAAGACTGAGATGCAAGGAGATGGGCATTCTCGGCGTGAAATCAGAGGGAACGACGGTCACCTTCCGGTTTGCTCCGAATGTGCGGCTTGTGCCGGATTCGATCAAGTTGCTGAC
>CAZPZP010000712.1:0-2674 GCA_964591025.1 uncultured Chthonomonadaceae bacterium | reverse complement strand
CCCGTCCGAAGGACGGTTGTCCGCAGGACACCGAGGCGGGTACTTTCAGTACCCGCCTTGAGTCTTATCGTAGCAACGACATTGGGACAGCAACAATTCATTTCGCTGGACTTAGGTAAGAGGTCTAATCTACTTTTCAACCCGATACTGGGGTTGACTTAACGTCACCTAATGATTCGGCACCCTCTGCCGAAAATTGAAGCGACATTACTTTTACCGGTTAGATAAAGTTGGACATATGAACCTCGCTACTGTTGAAATCAAAATGACTCGTGCCACGGCATTGCCTGTTCTGCCTCATGTTGTGACCCATCTTCTGAAACTCACGTCATCGTCCAATGCGACGATGCGCGACTATGAGCGGGTGATTATGCAGGATTCTGCGATTGCCTCGAAAGTGTTGCGTGTTGCCAACTCTTCGATGTATGGGACACGCAGTGTGATGACCTTAGATAAAGCAGTCTCAATGATGGGAATCAATACGGTTCGCTCTATCAGTACAGCAGTGGCGTTTCAATCGGCTCTGACAAACAAAAATCTGCCGAAAGGGTTCTTAGTGAATGAGTATTGGCAGCATTCGCTTGGGGTCGCGTGTGCCGCCAAAATTCTGGCGATCATCAAGAAATACCCACAACCCGATGAAGCCTTTATTGCGGGATTGATGCACGACATCGGCAAAATGGCACTGGCACTCTATCTGCCTACTGAAGCGAATTATGTCTATCAGACGATGCTGAAGCAAAAAATCTCGCAGTATGAAGCCGAACATAACTTATTTGACTTGACGCATCAGGACATCGGGCTATTGATTGCGCGGAAGTGGGAACTCCCTGCCGCCTACCACGACTGCATTGCGTCTCATCACACTCCCGCAACTGGCGAAGGAGAGATCAATCTGTTGACGGCGTGCGTTCATGTCGGCAATTTTCTTGCTCATGAAGCGGGTTGTTACGATACGCCTTATCGGAGCCATTCTGACCCCGATCCGGTGATTCTCTCTTATCTGGACATTCCCGAAGCGCAGTTCGAGCCATTGAAAGAGGTTATCAGGAAGGAAATCCGCCAACTGAGTCAGCAATATTCCATGTAGGGGCGAATCAATTTTAGGGCATTTCTGGTTTTCCGGGTACAAGAACATACCCGGCTGAAAAACAGGCGTCCTGCGGACGCGACTCCCTTTCTGCTGCGAGGCAGTGGGCGTCTTGCAAATCGCCCGCTGTCCTGACGGTGGTTTCAACACCCTGAACGCCATTGCCCTAAAATTAATTTACCCACTGAAATTTTGAGACAGGAAGGAATCGGCGCGGCAGGTGGCGAAACTAAAAAGCACTCCCTGTCTCGGAATAGGGAGAAGATTGAAACAGCGGAGAGAACGCCGATGCCTACGGGACACTCCCCCGATGAGATACTGAAAAATTTGTCGCTGCCGATGCTGTGCGGACAGTTCGCGCTGCTCGGTGTTCCGATTGTGTGCGGCTTGGCGTGGGCTGTCGTTCAGGCGGTCTGCGAGGAGATGGCGGACGCGGGCAAAAAGTGGCGCGAGAAGCGACGCTCTTTGGAACGCCCCGACCAGCCGCTGAATATCCGAAATTTGGCGCAGAATATCACGTCGTATCGTCGGGGAATTCGGCTGTTGTCGGCGGAGTGTTTGGGGGAAAGCAACAATCCTGCGGCGGTTCCGGTGCTGCTGCAAGCCATCGAGCGATATGACCGAGACGCGCATTTTGTGGAGATCGCGGTCAAGTCGCTGACCCGTTTGGGCGATGAACGAGCGCTGCCGACACTGCGGCGTTTGACCCATGATCGCAATCTGGCACTAATGATGGCGGCACGGTATGCGATTGCCTCTATCGAGCCCAAAGTTGTGTTGTTGCGTGCGAGTTCCGCGCCGGTTGTTCCGCATCGTCAGGAGTTGCTGCGCCCATTAGTTCACATGGGAAATACGGAACCGCAGGAGTTGCTGCGCGTTGCGACTTCGCTCCATAACTTTGCCGAGTGAAGTGATTCGGTTTTCAAGTCGGCGTATGTTTGTGCCGACAATTCAGAAGAGTAAGTCCAAAGATTTTGTGATTCAAGGAAGTGAGTTGTATTGTTAGCGTCAAAACACCATCCCAATTTGCTCCATGCGGACAACACTCTGATCGCTATTGTGGATATGCAGGAGCCGTTTCTGCGAACCATTTTCGAGCGTGAGCGCGTGATTGCCAATGTGTCCGCACTGATTCAGGGCGCGACGGTTTTGCGCGTGCCGGTGGCTGCAACGACGCAGTATGCCGAGCGTATGGGCGGCGTGATTCCTGAGATACAGAAGATTTTGCCGCCGTTGCGTCCTGCTATCGACAAGATGACATTCAGCAGTTATGCCGCGCCCGCGTTTACTTCGGAGATTCAGCGTTCGGGGCGCAAACAGATTCTGCTGTGCGGCGTCGAGGCGCATATCTGTGTCTGCCAAACGGCTTTAGAGATGACGGCGGCGGGGTTTCAAGTTCATGTGGCAATTGACGCGGTTTCTTCGCGTACGGAAGCGAACTGGAAACTCGGAATCGATAAAATGCGGCAGGGCGGCGTGCTGATTTCGTCGATGGAGTCGGCTCTGTACGAGATGCTACACGAGGCGGGAACACCGGAATTCCGTGATATTCTGAAAATTATCAAGTAGGGACAGGACACACCT
>CAZPZP010000711.1:0-2676 GCA_964591025.1 uncultured Chthonomonadaceae bacterium | reverse complement strand
TTTTTCGTGTGGGTGGGGGCGAGAGGGCGGCAGGGCGCGACATGGTGGGTGGCGCGTCTGCCCGCAAACTTGGGTGCGACAACAAAACTCTTTTCTGCAAGTCCTTGCGGGGGAACTTTTTGCTATGACAGGGACACTTTTCTCCAGAGCAAAAAGTGTCCTTGCTATGGGGAAAAGACAATATCCTCAGAAAAAAGTGGAAATGCTATAGCAAGCGGTATCGCAGCGGTGTCGTGAGGAGCGAAGAAAGAGCCGCAAAGACTTCGCGTAGAGCCGCGTTGATACTTCTGCCCTGTGCCGTGACGTTGCCGACAACTGAATTATTGTAGCGTATAGTTTGTGTAGTATGGGAGGAAGTAATGTTTCTGTCCAAAAACACTTGACATTGGCGCAACTTGTGTCTATAATTCCGTAGTGGGCGAAAATTTCTATTCCGCATTCATGTATATTGTTGTATTGTAATTTCCGGCACGATATATAGTTGCGACATTGATTTCGACGGGAGTAGCAGAATATGGACACAAAATACCAAATCACACCGCGAGCATTCATACAACCTGCGGTAATCGTTTGTATATGCTTTTCATTTGCCATGCTTGTGTTTCCTGTCTCAGCACAGAAGAGAAGCAGTGGAACAGTACGTGTGCGTGGCTATGTACGCCGTGATGGTACATATGTGGCTCCACATCTTCGTAGTAATCCTGATGGTCGCTTCTATAATAACTGGTCATCATCCGGCAATGTTAATCCTTATACAGGCAAAGAAGGCACGCAAGAAACCCCGCCATCTAATTATCAGTTTTCCTCTAAGATACCATTATCATACGCAAGCAAAACATTTGGCACTATATCGCCAAGCATCCAGTCCCGTCGTGATTCTCGTGCTGTGCCTATTTTAGACGATGTTGATATGCGTCTTCGGAAGGCGAAAGATTTGAAGAGGCTTGGCATCGAAATAGATCATGAAAAACATTCATGGCTTGAATTGAGTGATATGGAAATGCGCGTCCGAAAAGCAAGGGATTTATCTCGATTGGGAATAGAAGTAGATTGGCAAACACATTCATGGGTGGAAATGAGCGATTGGGAAATGAGATTTCGTAAGGCTCAAGACCTGAAACGTGTGGGATACGAAGTAGATTGGCAAAAGCACAAATGGCTGGAGATGAGTGATTGGGAGATGAGGATTCGCAAAGCGCAAGAATTAGAGCGATTGGGAGTAAAAGTCAATTGGCGCGATCACTCATGGCTTGACCTATCTGAGATGCAACGCAAAGCGAGAGGAAAATAAAAGCCATGGGCAGTAAAACGGTTTTACTCGCATTTAGTCTTGCGTTCATATTGCTTCTCATTGGTGGCTGTAAGCCAGAATCAATCGATTCGCGTACAGACTCCACTGATTCCCAATCCGTAGCGACTTACACCGCTCCTTCCTCTCCATCCTCTACAACAACGATTGACGACTCATTCGATGCTGAAGAAAGCACACCGAAAGTGCGTGATCTTGAGGGACAAACACTGGATTGCGATGTTTACTCTTCTAAATCTGTTAATACATACACTTTAGAAGTCGAATTTGAGGGTAATACTGCCAAAATCAACTTTGATAGTGGTGGCTACAAATATGTGGACATCGATGATGCAGACAGCAGAGATTTATCCGACATTTCTTGTACCGACAGTGACGGGGAAACATGGGAAATAACCGTAAATGATCCGCCTGATATTTCGAAAGTAGGAGACGAGTCTCAAGAATGACATCTAATTCCTATGCCGTGATGAAGAAAAAGCACCTGCCGAGTCCCAAGCGCGGCAGACGCTTTTTGTTGGGTTGGGGCAAGACGGCGGCAGGGTGCGAGACGGCGGGAAATGTATGATATAATGGAAGAGATGGGCAGAGATGCCCGCTTCATTTCAAGAGAGGAATTTACGCTATGGCGGCGATTACGATTCCGCCCGCTTTGGAACGGGCGATAATGCAACAGGCAGAGCGACAAGGAACCACGCTCGAAGTGCTGGCTGTGGACAAACTCAACGCCGCATTTCTTCCTGCTGTCTCTGATGAAACGGAGATTGAGGGCGAAACGCTGGCGGATTTTCTCGGTGACTTCATTGGCTGTCTCGATAGCGGCGAACACGTTCCGGGCGGGGCGCGAATGTCGGAGAACGTCGGCGAGAAGTTTGCTCAAGGCATGGAAGAAAAACGCAAGGCGGGCAAACTGTGAACCTGACCGATGCCGGTGCAATCGTCGGACTGCTGGACAGGCGTGATCCCAATCATGCCGTGTGCGTTGCCGCTTCAAGACGACTTCCGGCGGGGGCATTGGTGACGACGTGGTCTTGCTTCACGGAAGCGATGTATTTGCTCGGCAAAACGGGCGGCTATCCATATCAGCAAAGTTTGTGGGCGTTGCGTCGGGCAGGACGCTTGAAACTGCTGGAACTGACTGATACAGAAGCGGATCGCATGGATGCCCTGATGGCGCAATATACGAACGTGCCAATGGATTTGGCGGATGCGTCGCTTGTTGCTGTCGCAGAAAGTCGCGGATTTCGGAGCGTATTCACCATAGACAGTGATTTCTATATTTATCGGCTAACTGATGGTTCTGTATTGAACGTCATTCGGTAAGCGATGACAACCTCACAAACTTCCTCAAAGCGTCTGCTAAAGTC
>CAZPZP010000710.1:989-2677 GCA_964591025.1 uncultured Chthonomonadaceae bacterium | reverse complement strand
AAAAAATAACCGTTCTATAGCGAAATGTTGCTTTCCTGACAGCCGCCCCGCACATTGAACAAAAACCGTCACGGCGTATACCCCCGCACCCTCGCGTCCTACTACTGACGAAATTCTTTGAGCCGTCTGCAAGTACCGAGGGTCTATTGACAATCAAAAGCCACTCACAAAAACGCCCTCGCTTCTCAGCCGATGAGAAGCGAGGGCTGTCTTTGTTTTCGCGCTTTAAACGCGGCATGACAGCAGACCAACAAAATCAGACAGGTAGCGGCTTTTGCCAGAGGTTGAAAACCCCCGTCTGAAAAAAACAAGCGTCTTTCAGACACGCACGACTGGTTCCCCTCTCCTAATGAGGAACGAATGGTCAGGAGAGGGGTTAGGGGTGAGGTATCTCATTTCCTTGTTACCGGCATATCTACCCAATTTGGATCGCCAGGATTAATTTTCCAAACTCTAGAAGCGGCTAAATCGGGGCGGTCATTGAGAACCTGAGACCTACCCGCCCAGGTTGGACCGTCGAAGATAAAAAAGTGTCCGACTCGTGAGCTGGCTACCAAAGTCTTATCTTGATTTTGATACCTCAATGGCGCCGAGTCTATTTCATTAATAATCATTTTATCCGAAGACTTCAGGGCCACCGATAGCGTTCCAAATTTCTTCGTCCCGGCACAAGCAGTCATCCTCTGCCAGAGGTTATTTTCGTCGTCCCAAAAGTCGCAAACAGCATGTCCACTGCCATTTAACATACGACCGCTTTGCATTCGAGCTGGGATACCCTGCGACCTTAAAGCAAACCCATAAAATGAGGTAATCATATTACAGTTACCAGCAGGTGGGTTCTGTATCACTTTGATGACATTATTTTCGGAGGCCCGAGTTAAATCAACTCCAAAGTGTGCATTTGCCCAATTGATTAACCTTAACGCGTAGGCATTTGCTGGTTCATTATCGCCTCGCAATATGAATTGAGACCTTAACGCGTTATCCATTTCATCTTTCGTGGTTTTGAAATAATGCGAGTCCAACGATAAATATTTTCTCCTCTGTTCTGCAGTCAAGCCCTGCATACCAATAAGCTCTTTCTCTTCCAGTTTGGTCGAGTCACCGAAAACAGGTTTTATCGAAACCCCTTTGTACTCTGCATAAAGCAGGTCCTTATTTCCTGGCCCCGACGGATAACGGAGATGGACCTGATCATAACCATAACTTTTTTCTGTCGTGAGGTTCCAATAGCATGTCTGGTCTGGGGATGGATTCTCATTATAAGGAATGTTGATTTTTTTGCCTTCGGAGTTTACAAGCGAGAATTTCATAGACGTTATGCGTTGATTCTGATAGCCCCTAATTTCATCATTCTTCGCATTGATGTAGCCAGCCGGGCACATTTGAATTGCGTCCACTACTGCGCGGTTCCACGGGCCCTTGTCTTTTCTTTCCATTGGAGAAACATGGAGTTGGGTGAAAGCTTCCTGGTCAAATCCTGTAACCTTTAAATGGTATGCGGCCAGTGTAGAAGTTGATTTTCCGTCTCTCAGTCCCTGCGCGTTGCCTGGGGTGGCTAATCCCACCAACGACAAACAAAGCAGACCAAAACTTAAAACTTTTCTGGAAGTAGTCTTGAAGCGCATCTGAAATCTCCTCAACTCGCTGTCGGAATTTTTTTGGCATGAGAGGCATCCCTTTTTTCG
>CAZPZP010000710.1:0-979 GCA_964591025.1 uncultured Chthonomonadaceae bacterium | reverse complement strand
CATCTCCTGAATCATACCACATTATCGTTCAACGCAAGCGTTTTTACTCAGGAATTATGGAAACGAATAAACTTTTTTTTGCAGGGAAATTGCGTGAAAATTGAGAGGACAATGTGAAGAAATGGAGCGTTTTGCCGACAACCACCTTCCGCGTCGAAATGATGCTCTCGGAAGGCAAAGAGTGGATTTTCGTTGGCAACACAACCAAAACCAAATATGAGCATACGGGACAAACGCCCGGCGTCACAATCTACTATCGTATCACGGCAACACGGGCGGATATGGAAAGCGAACCCTCGCAGACCGTCAGCGTATATGCTCCGTCTGCTCAAACCGCGCTCCGATTGGCGGCATAGCCCAATCACGGCGGAGCATCTGCCCGCTTCCGCCTCACAAAACACAATACGCCCGCCGCTCTGCAATCTCCCGATCACAGCACGGCGGGCGTCTCACACTCTCGCCTACACGTTCGCCAGAAAATTCGGCAGGTTGTTCTCATCAAAATTCTCAGGGTCAATGACTGCCAGCCCTTCCGCCTGCGCCGCCCGCAGCATCCGCTGATCCACTGTCACAAGCACGGCGTCCGTGCGCTCCAATGCCTCCAAATGCTGAAGATATAGGGTCAAAATCACCGCATCCGTCGAATTGAGATTGTGCTTCTGGATCATTCCCAAACTTGTCAGTACACTCACATTGTCCATCTCCAACGGCACATTTCCACTTTGCAGAAACAGGGTTTCCAACGATGAAGCCGCTGCCGCAAAGGTCGCCTTGTTGATCACGCTGCCATTGTGCCGCCGCCACAGAATGGCAAACGTCTCCGAATAGCCAATCATCGTGATCCACAACTCTTCCGGCGTGACGGCGTCGAACAATGCCCGCATGATCGGCGTTCCCGTCTCAATGACAAACCGCTTGACCGTTGCCGACGCATCGCACAGCACCAAAGGCATCGCCGTTTACTCCTCGTCCCGTGCCG
>CAZPZP010000709.1:0-2686 GCA_964591025.1 uncultured Chthonomonadaceae bacterium | reverse complement strand
ATCATGGTCAAGTTTGTCGGCGAAGATCATCCCAATACACAGATCGTCAAGGAAAGTCTCGATATGATCCGATTGCTTAGAGACTAAATATCGGAACGCAGTGCCTCCCTCTTGCCCTGAGATGTCTTAGGAGGAGCATCAGCCGCGTTCCACCTTGCCCAAGCCATCATCATAGCGCGTCTCGTCGCTATAGAAGTCTCTCCTATGGCGGCTTGGGCGGCTCCTATGGCATCTCAGGACGAAATTATGGAAGCGGAAGCCGTTCCTCACGCGATAAAAGGCAGGTGGATGGGGTATGATGGCGGTATGTTGGAGGCATAACCAACAAACAATCCCACTTCAGAGGAAAAGATCATGCCCGAAATCACCGTTCCACCGTCCAAACGCCTGACTCTCATCAACGCCATCATCGCGCACTGGCAGGGGTACAATATTCGCCTCGGTGGGACTGCCGCCACCGAGTTCAAGGTCAAGGGGACACGCACCGTTGCCGAGTTGATCACGCTGCGGGACGCCTACAGCACGACGCTGACCGCTCTTGAGGGCGCGAGGAACGCCCGGCAGACGGCGGCGGGCGTTCGGGACGAAACGGCAAAACCTCAGTGAATTGCGGTAGGGTGCAATGTGGGCATTATATCACGGTTTGGTGCGGCGTGCAAGTCTTCTTGTGATGCTGCAAGAAAATTATGAAGTTTTGCCCCATTTCTTTGTGAGTGTGCGGGGAAACGAGGAAATTTCGCGGCAAAACTACGTGAGAATGCCGCGTTTTCATGAAGAAATGCGGCATCTTTTCGTTATTCTGCGGTGCAGTCATGAAAGAATGCGTTGAAACGACGAAAGAACTTTTTCGGCTTACCTGTTACTGCAACGCATCAAAACCGAGTGCGAATTCGATGGCTTCGCGAACCTCCCGCATTCTGTCGGAAGAAAGCGTTGTGATGAAACTTCCGATGTCTGCTTTCTGAACCGTTTGGAGGTTGTCCATGCTGACCGCACTTTCTTCCAGTACTCCATCCTCATCGGGCATGAGCGCAACTTGAGAATCAATGTCGCGAAGGTGCGTCGTCAGCGGAGCAACCGTGACGCTGCTGAGATAAGGAAGGGCTGAGTTGCGTGTCAGAATAAGAACGGGACGCCGCTTGTCCGGCGGGCGAAAGGTATGCCAGTAAATTTCGCCTTGCTTCATGACTCACCCCACGCCAACGAGGAATCGGCAACCTCGAATTCCTCCGGTTCTACGGGATGCCGTGCATACCCTTCAGCGTGCCGCCGCTCTTTGGCAAGGGTTTGCTGCTGCTTCAAGGCAAGTTCCAGTGCATACTGTATGAATGCGGCTCGCGTCATGTCAAGCGATTGCGTCACTCGATCCACTTCCGCAAGCAGCGAGGCATTGACTGCCAATTCGATAGTTTCCATTCTGCCCTTGTTCCTCTCGCCGACATGATACTCACCACTGGCTGAACAATTTCTGCCTCTGATGATACTCTAAATCGAATGATTCTTCCAGAAGATGCGTTTCCGACTTGACCTTGCGCGGGTAAAATGAATTGGAAGAGTTGTGTCCCGCCGTGCAACTTTGGCGAGGCGCACAATGTCAGCAATCTTTACCCGCAGCGATGGCGGGAAATTATCGAAGGAGACTTACCTCTTGAGTACATGGAAACGGACGATTACCTGCGGCGCACTCAGGGCAGAGAACGTCGGAAGCGAAGTGCAGTTGAACGGGTGGGCGCATCGGGTGCGCGATTTCGGCGATCTCGTCTTCATTGACTTGCGTGACCGCACGGGATTGGTTCAGGTTGTCGTGGACAAAGCCGACGTTCCTGAACTCGTGGCAGTCGCCAACGGACTGAAAAGCGAATTCGTTCTTGCCATTGCGGGCGTGGTTCGCAAGCGGCGCGAAGGCACGGAAAACGCCAATCTCGCCACAGGGCAAATCGAAGTCGCCGCTAAACAGATCGTCATTCTCAACACCGCCAAACTGTTGCCGTTCCAAATCGCGGACGAGGCGCAGATGGAGAATGTAGACGAACAGTTGCGGGTCAAATACCGCTATCTCGACTTGCGCCGCCCTTCGATGTATCAGATGCTGGAATTGCGGCACAAAGCGATCAAACTCGCCCGCGACTACTTCGACTCAAAGGGCTTTATCGAAGTGGAAACGCCCATCTTCACCAAAAGCACTCCCGAAGGCGCACGCGACTATCTGGTTCCTTATCGCTTGCAACCGGGCTTATTTTATGCCCTGCCGCAATCGCCGCAACAATATAAGCAGCTGCTGATGGTGGCGGGCGTGGAGCGATACTTCCAGATTGCGCGGTGTTTCCGAGACGAGTCACAGCGGGCAGACCGTCAGCCGGAATTCACGCAGTTGGATGTCGAGATGTCGTTTGTGGAGCAGGAGGATGTGCTGGAGCATATCGAGGGCTATACGCGCTACGTCGTCGAAAATATCAGCACAAAAACGATGATTGTGCCGTTTCCGCGCTTCACTTATGATGAGGCGATGGCGCGATATGGCTCCGACAAACCCGATATTCGCTTCGGCTTGGAACTGAAAGACTTGAGCGAAATCGTCCGCGAAACCGAGTTTGTTGTTTTTAATACGGCACTCGATGGCGGCGGGCAGGTGAAAGCCGTGCGTTATCCGGGCGGGGCGTCTCTTTCGCGCAAAGACGTTGATAAT
>CAZPZP010000708.1:0-2689 GCA_964591025.1 uncultured Chthonomonadaceae bacterium | reverse complement strand
TCGATATCCTGAATAAGCGCGAAAAGCGTCTGCCGAGTCACAAGCGCGGCAGACGCTTTTTGTTGTGTGGGCGATAACGAGGAAAGGCGGCAGGGCGCGACACGGGGGGTGGGTCGCGGCGAGACGGCGACAGGGCGCGAGACGGGCGCAAAATTGTATTGAATCAGGGTGTGTCTACTGGCGGATGAATGCCCAACAAAAACAATGCCCAACGCAGATTGACAACACCTTCGCGGTTGAAGCCGAGTCTTTTGGCAGTTGCGCGTCCTGTAGGAGTATTGCCGAGAATCAGGGTGTAGTCTTCGCTCCAGCCAAAATGCTCGTTCCAATCGTGTTGGCGCGGGTGGAAAAGAGGAGCCATGTCGCCAGTGAGCGGATCTTGGGCTTCTATTTTTTCGTACTTGCGCGAGTTGCAGCCAGAGCAAGCAAGGGCGAGATTGTCCATCTCGTTTGTACCGCCTTTGACAACGGGAATGATGTGTTCGACGGCAAATGATTCCGTGGTGAATGCCAGCGAACTGCGGCAGTATTCGCACCGACGATTCGCCCGCTGCTCTACGGCTTGACGGAGACTTTTGGAGACGTGGTCAGACAACGGGAGGAGCCTTGAGACCGAGTTGTTTCATTAGGCGCGGCAGAGCGACCTGCCGCAGCTGCGCCAATTCGGAAAGGGCTTTGAGGCGTTCGACATCGAAGGCTTCGGCTTCATCACTGAGTTGGATCAACTCTTCCTGCTCTTCGGGAGTGAGAGTATAAGCACGGCGTTTGGCATGGAGTTCTGCGAAGCGTTCCGCAAATCCCGTTCGCTTTTCACGCGCAATAAATTGGAGAAGTTCTGCCTCGCGTTGCGGCACGGAAGGAGTTTTCCGCTGTGCCAGCATCTGCTGCAAACGGCGTACAAACTGCTCCGCCTCGTTGGTCTCTAACTGCATCAAAGCATTCAGAAGATCATCACTTGTCAATTTTGTCTGCACAGAAATTGCTGCCATGGTTGTCATTTCCTCCCGATAAAGTAAAGTATATCAGGACTGTGCGAGGTTGTCAATGCGGGGCTTAGAAAATCCTTCGACAAAATGGAGAAGTGACGATCAGAGTCACAAGCGCGGCAGACGCTTTTGTTTTGTGTGGAGGTAAGACGGCGGCTAACGTGTCAGTGCGGCAGCAGGTTCGGTGGGTGCGAGAAAGCGCGGCGCAATGAAACACGCGAGGGCTTCGTTTGGGCGCAAAATCGCTTCGGTGTCTGTATCGGAATCCAACTGCCATAAACGGCGGTTATACTCGATACTTGGCAGCAGAACGGCGCGGAGGGTATCGGGTGTCTCGATGGTGTCGGGAACGCCGGCTTGTTCCGGGGCGAAGTCGCTCATCACTTCGCAGTACAAATCATAGCGGCGCATTAGTTCTTCCGTCACGGCGAAGAACGGCTCATACACTGTCGCAGGGTTGCAGTACGCAAAACGCAGCGAGAGATTGACGGCGTTTCCCAAACGCGGATTGAGTGAAAGACGGACTTGAAACAGTCCCTCGGCAGTGTGATACACCAGAAATTCCTCATCATTGCGCGGGGGATATTCCAAATAGGCAGACGCCACTGCATCACTCTGAAATTCCGTCCACCGCTCCTGAATGTCTGCCGCAATGCTTTGCACCGTTTCCGGTGTTTGGTTTGTTCGCAACGGCGACTGCTCGTTTGGACAAAGCACGATTGAATACGCCTCAAATCCCATTGTCTTGCTCCCTATCTTACACCCGATACAACCACGACCTCACTCCATGAACGCGGCACTCGCGCTCCACTGCTTGCGAATACTTTAACGACGCCCGCAGGAATTTGGACTCCGGCGACTTCTGCCGCAATGAACCGATGATGCCCCGCCAAGATGTTTCCCGCCATGTCTTTGATCATGGGCGAGAGCGGATCGTTTGCGGTTCGCTGCCAATCCCACTCCTCGTTTTGCATGGCTTCGGCGTATTGCTGGATCATTCCCTCATAGACTTTCTTCTGTGTCGGTGTCAGTCCCGTGTTTTGCATCAAATCGGCTAAGTCCATGTCCTGTCAGCCGTTTCCTCTCTTTGGTTCCACTCCGAATATATCACAAGTCCGGGAGCGTGTCAACTTGTCTGCCTGAAAAATCATTTGCCGCCAGACGCTGAACCTCGCCCATTTTGATTTGGGGAGGCAATGAAGTCAGCCAAACCAGAAAACCAAGAATGACAGAGAACCCGTGATGCAGGAGAAGAAAGAGGAGATCAGAGCAGAATGTCGTGGGCGTCGGCGTCGCTGTCCTTGAGATAGTGGACATCGTTGGAGGCGATCATATCCAAGCCGAGTTCGCTTGCAATCTTCACCAGCGACTCGTTGCATTCGATCTGTTCCGGCAGATTGTGGTTTTGCAGTTCGACGAAATAGTTGTCGCGTCCGAACAGATCACGATAAAAAGCGGCGGCATCGCGGGCGGCATCGTAGTTCTTCCGCATGAGATGAGAGTTGATCTCGCTTCCCAAACACGCCGTTGTCGCGATAATCCCTTCGTGATATTTCTCCAAGAGTTCGCGGTCAATGCGAGGCTTGTAGTAGAAGCCTTCGAGGGCGGCAATGGAGGTCATCTTGAGCAGGTTCTGATAGCCCGTGAGGTTCTTTGCGAGCAAGACCATGTGATACGCGGAACTGTCGAGTTTGGGTTCGCGG
>CAZPZP010000707.1:0-2690 GCA_964591025.1 uncultured Chthonomonadaceae bacterium | reverse complement strand
CGATAGTCCCCGCGCCTAAAATGATGACGGTTTCGCCGGACAAGACCGGAACCTCGTCCATGCCACGCACCACGCACGCCAGCGGTTCGGTTAATGCGCCCGCCTCGAAGGATAGAGTGTCGGGCAACGGCAGAAGATTTTTGGCGACAATCCGCGCCGGAACCGTAATATATTCGGCGTAGGCTCCATTCAAGAACAGCAAATCTTCGCACAATTCCGGCAGATTACGGCGGCAATAATAGCACTCGTCGCACGGCGCAGAGTTGGCAGCGACCACGCGCTGACCGACCTGCCACTCTGTCACTCCCTCGCCCACGGCATTTATGACGCCCGCGAACTCATGCCCGAATAGGGCAGGCGGCTGAATCATTTTGGCGTGATAGCCGCGCCGATACACTTTGACATCGGTTCCGCACGTCAACGCCGCCCCGATTTCAACGCGCACCTCACCCGCTCTCACCGTAGGAACGGCAACGGTTTCGACGCGCACATCTTCCGTGCCATAGAGAACGGCGGCGGACATCGTGCGGGTTTCGAGAAGGGAAGGAAACGCGGGAAGAGCAGCGGAAACGGCTTCGGCAGACGGCATGAAAAACTCCGAGGCGGTCAGGGTTCAACCACAATTTTGAGCGACGTTTCTGTTGGGTTTGCAGCGAGCGAGATCGCTTCGCCGATCTGTTCCAACGGCAAGCGGTGCGAGATCAACGGGCGCACGTCGACACGGCGCGAAAAGATCAAATCCGCGCATTCGTCCTGAAGCGTAATATCGCTGCTATACGCTCCGATGAGGGCTTTTTCCTGCATACAGATCGCGCCCGCATCCACCGACATCCAATCGTCGAGGCGAGTTTGTGCGAACAGCAGAATTTTGCCCGCAGGACGGATAAGGGCGAACGCTTGCGAAACAACATCGGTACGCGGCACGGCGACAATGGCAAGGTCGGCTCCGCGTCCATCAGAAACTTGTTTGACAGCATCGGCGAGATTTTCGGACGGATCGAGCGACACGGACGCCCCGAATTGAACAGACAATTCCCGCCGCGACGGAAACTTATCCGTTGTGATCACAGTCGCCCCTGCCAATTTCACCAACTGTGTGAACAGCAGACCGATGGGACCCTGCCCAATGATCAAAACCGTATCGCCCGCGTGAACTCCGGCAAGCCGCACACCTTTGAGACAGGTATTGAGCGGCTCCACAAAACTGGCTTCGGCGTCATTTATAGCGTCGGGAATACGAACCATGCCGCGCTTGGCGCACCAATCCATCACGCGCACATATTCGGCAAATCCCCCACCTGACGGCTCGAATCCAGCGGTTGTGCCTGTCTTTTTATAGGTCGGGCATTGCGAGAAAGCGCGGCGCATACAGCAAAAACAATTGGGCAGTAAGCATGGCACATGATGATTGACAACGACGCGATCCCCAATTTCCCATTCCGTTACGCCGTCGCCAACAGCGGCAATGGTTCCGGCGGTTTCGTGACCGAAGATGCGCGGCGGAGAAACCAAGCCGTAATGAATCTTTTTGAGGTCGGTTCCGCAAACGCCGCACGCCGCGACACGCACCAAGACTTCGCCCGCACCGATTTTTGGCACAGGAACCGTCTCGATTTGGACATTGTCAACGCCGCGATAGACAGCGGCACGCATGGTTTCGGTAGTCACGGCGATTGTGAGTTCCTTCTTTTGCACCCGAAGGCAATTCTGGCAGGGAGTATAGCACGGCGATGACACCAAAAGTCAATTCGTACAGGGCGAACGCATCTAAATCTATCAATAACTCTCAAAACCGGAGCATCACAACCGCATGAACGCAGAAAAATCCACCGTACTGTTCCACAAAGGAGCATTCTCAGGCAGTTCGTCTCTCATTCTGGGTTCCGCGCCGCGACAGTTGAGAGATTGACCGTATCAAACGGCAGAGAAAAGACAGGAATTTGGTTTTTGGTCGGTTCCAAGCCGCTCCGGGTCTATTCTGTTCTTGAGATTGATACTTGTTGATAGATTTAGATGCGTTTGCAGAGTCTGCTCCTCCCCTCTCCCTGTTGATTTCGGGTATAATTCAAGCCAAGAGAAATTTGACCCAAAAGGGGGTTGATCATGTCACTAACCGCACCGCTCGAAGGAACACTTGAGGAACTTTTGCCCATTCTGCAACGGCAACCCAAAACCCAACGCTTCCGATTCGAACCGCTTCCCGCCATCGTGGGGAATGAAGACAGTGCGGACACGGTTTTTTATGCCGTCCCCTTGGCAGAAATCGAAGAATGCCGCCAACTCGAAGAAGATTGGGATGGAGCAGATGCCGCCGCTGTTTCGTCCGCAACGGCAGAACTGGCAAAGCGGCTGATTGTTCAGATTGCCGAGCAGACCGGAAGCACAACATGGATCAATCCATCCGTCTTGCCTGATCCCAACGGACATCTTCATCTCTTGTGGTGCGTCAATGAAACACGCTGGCTGCTCCTCGTCAACGGACAGCAAACCGATGCCCTTGTCCGTGTCGTCACACCCGCGCAATCCCATCCGCAGCGCAAAGTAATTTCTTTCGAGCAAGCCGTTCAGGATTTGGCTGCTGCCTTGCAATAAATTCTGCCGCGAAGGGAGAACGACGTGCCGCACCGAAGCCTTTCGCAGCAAGGCAATCTCATGCATCAGCACCCAACCCGTCGCCCCACGCCCGACAC
>CAZPZP010000706.1:0-2695 GCA_964591025.1 uncultured Chthonomonadaceae bacterium | reverse complement strand
CATTTGCCCGACAGAGATCACGGCGTTGTCGGATCGTGCAGAGGAATTCGAGGAATTGGGCGCAGAGATTTTGGGCTGTTCCACCGACTCGATATTCTCGCATCTGGAATGGATGAATAAGCCGCGTACCGCACACGGACTCGGCACAATCAACTTTCCGCTTGCCGCCGACATTAAGAAAACCGTTGCCGCCGACTATGGCGTTCTCATCGAAGAAGAGGGAATTGCACTGCGCGGTCTGTTCATCATCGATCCGAACGGCATACTACAATATGCCACCATCAACAGCCTCAACATCGGACGCAGTACCGACGAAACCCTCCGTGTTCTGCAAGCCCTGCAAACCGGCGGACTCTGCCCCTCCGACTGGAAACCCGGCAAAGAACTCCTCAACGTATAGGACAGAAGGGAGAAGGGGAGAAAACACGATCCACGAAAGAACACGAAAAGACACGAAAACAATGCAAAAATCAGATTCTGAATTCTTGGATTGGTCTTTGTGTTCTTTGTTGTGGAAGTGATCTCCCTTTCTCCCCCTCTCCCCTCTTTGCTTCAGAGAGGAAATGCCGATGCGCCTAATCAATGCTGATCTATTGGAAGAGAATGCTGAAACTGACGCGAAACGTCCCCTGCAATACATCAAAATTGTCAACCTGCCCGCCCTGCCGTTCTGGATGCTGGCGGCGTATCTGCTCTATCATCTCCTCGATACCATTGCCCTGACATTGCTTCTCTTCGGTGTTGCCTTCTTTTTGGCGGCACTCTTGGATCGCCCTATCTCATGGCTCGACAAACGCGGACTCTCTCGCGGCAAATCGGTTGTGATCATCGCCCTGCTTTTTCTTAGCCTCATTGGAGTAGGGATTGCGGTTGCCGTTCCGCCCCTCATTGATCAGGCTACGGAACTTTCTCAGAATGCTCCCAAAACGATTGCCGCCGCGCAAAAACGCATCGAAACCTATACCTCACGCTATCCCGTAATTCAAGAGCAAATCGATAATGCCGACCTGCCTCAAAAAGCGACGGACTATGGACAGAAATTTTTGCCCCAAGTCGGACGCTACTCTCTCAATTTTCTCAACGGCATTTTAAGTGCCTTGATCGTCTTTTTAATCACGCTCTATACCGTCGCCGAGCCGCGTCCACTGGTACGCGGAGCCTTGTCATTATTTCCACGTAAACACAGGTCTACCGCCTTGCGCGTCATTGCTGGCGTGACAACGTCATTGCAGGCATGGGTGCGGGCAACTGCCCTGATGATGGTCGTCGTCGGCGTCATGAGCGGATTGGGATTGTGGGCATTGGGCGTCAAATCGCCGCTTCTGTTTGGAATCCTTGCAGGGATTGGCGAGGTGATCCCGACAATTGGACCGATAATTTCTGCTATCCCGCCGTTCATCGTCACTTTAGGCGATGACCCGGCGAAAGCGATGTGGGTCTTGGTTCTCTTCTTCGTGATTCAACAAATCGAAAACAATCTGCTGGTTCCGCGCATCATGGCGACAACGCTCAACCTGCATTCGGTCTCCGTCATGTTTTTCGTGATCGTGATGGGATCGCTTATTGGACCGCTCGGCATCTTGCTGGCGACTCCGCTTTGCGCCATTCTCAAAGTGGTCTATCAAGAGGTTTATCTCAAACCCAAGCGGGCAAAAGAAAAAGAAGAGGAAGAAGAGAGGGAACAGGGAACAGGGAACAGGGAACAGGACACACCCTAACCACAGAGTCACAGAGACACAGAGGAAGCACAGAGCAACTCAATCAAGAATTTCTGTGCTTCTTTTTGTGTCTTTTGTGCTTTTTTGCGGCAATTTGGTTCGTGAATTGTTTTTCGTGTTCTTTCGTGTGTTTCGTGGATCAGAGTGCATTGTTCTGTTCCCTGTTCCCTGTTCCCTGTTCCCTCTGCTGAAACCTCTCCACAATCTGCTCAACAATCGTATTTTTGCTGAAGTGAGTCGTATCCACCCGAAAATGAGCGGCGCGTTCATAGAGAGGACGGCGTTCGCGGAGCAAGGTGATAATCCGGGCTTTCGGGTCTTCGTCGGAGGAAGCAAGAAGAGGGCGCGTGCGGGCATCTCCCACACGCCTCAGCACAACAAACGGCGCAGCAGTCAACAATACAACGGTTCCGGTTTCGCGCAAAACCTCGGCATTGACGGAATCGAGAACCGCCCCGCCGCCCGTTGCGATAACAAGCCCTTCTTGTGCGGCGAGGTCGGCGATGGTTTCCCGCTCATACTGCCGAAACGCCTCTTCGCCTTCGTCCGCGAAAATCTCAGGGATCGACTTACCTGCACGCTGTACAATCTCGGCATCGCTGTCACAAAAGGCATAGTCGAGTTCACGGGCGCAGAGTTTGCCAACCGTCGTCTTACCCGTCCCCATGAACCCGATCAGTACCAAATTGCGGCGCATCATGCCTGTTCTCGCAAAAAGCCGCGCTCCTGCACATCGTCCATATAGGCGCGATAATTGCGTTGAAACTCTTCGATGCTGTCACCGCCGAATTTCTCGATGACCGATTCGGTCAATACCAACGCCATCATCGCCTCGCCGATGGTTGCCGCCGCCGGAACCGCACACACATCGGAACGCTCGAAATGCGCCTTGACGGGCTGCTTGGTCTCCATATCCACGGTTGCCAGCGGCTTCGGCAGCGTCGAGAGCGGTTTCATTGCGGCACGCACCACTACGG
>CAZPZP010000705.1:0-2696 GCA_964591025.1 uncultured Chthonomonadaceae bacterium | reverse complement strand
AGGACGACTGTTTTTGAGTCGGGTACAAGAACGTACCCGACTCTTGAATTGTCCCTGTGTCCCCCGTGTCCCCTGTGGTTCTCTGTCTCCCCTTCTCCTCTTCTGCCCTCAAGTATGGAATAACCTCCACAGGATTGCCATTTTCACAGGAGAAAGAGCAGGGATTCGATGATTGCACGCGACTTTGCCAAACGGATTCCTGACGCGCCGGAGACGGGCGCGACGGAAACCATAGACCGCCTGATCACGCATTTGGAGAATGGCGCGACCTTGCTATTTGTGCGCCGTGCCGTGTGGGTTTCTCCCCATTGGTTTACTTCCGAACGCCTCGAAACCCATCTCCATTTGGTGCTGGTCGAACAAGCCGAGTCGGACATTTGGGCATTGATGCCCGAAGTGCTGGCAATCGCGCTCTATTTTCCACATAACGCCGATACCACGCTCAACGCCCTGACGATGAACACCACGGCGCGGATGCTGTCCGAGCGGCTGATGCAGACTTGGGAACAGAGCCAAGAGGCAAGCAGCACACGCATTTTGGCGGCAAGCGACGATTGGGACGAGGCGACAACGACATATATCGGCGAGGCATTTGTTGTTTTGCCCATTGCGCCGCTTCTTGCCGGACGCGAAATCGAAACCAATATCGCTGAACTCAACGCCTTTTTGGAGATCATTGTCAACCGTCAACTGACCGCGCAGTTTCAGCCGATTGTCAGCCTCAAAGACGGGCAGGTTTTTGGCTATGAAGCCCTGATTCGCGGACCAAAAGGCGGCGTATTGCGGCGTCCCGGCATGATGTTTCACGCGGCAGACAAGGCGAGAATGGTCGCTTGGTACGACATCGCGTGTATCGAACAGATTTTCGGTCAAGCGGCAAAAATGGGCTTTGGAAAAACTGTTGCCAAGCGGCGATTGCTGTTTGTCAATATGGACGCCGAAGGGCTTTCCTATCTCGAATTGCAGGATCGGACATTGGGCGAAGTGGCGGCACAGTTCGGGCTGTCACCGGCGGGCATTGTACTGGAAGTCACGGAGCGGCAGGCGGTGGAGGAATTTCCGCGCCTCGCCCGCTACCTCATGACCCTGCGCGAAGAGGGATTCCGTATCGCCATAGACGACGCCGGGGTGGGCTACAGCAGTCTGCAAGCCATCGCAGAGTTACGCCCTGACTTTGTCAAAATTTCGCGAGAATTGGTGAAGGAGTTGGACGACAACGGCGCACGCCGCGCCCTGCTCAGTGCGCTGGTTCATTATGCGCGGCGCGTTGGAACCACCGTACTGGCGGAAGGAGCCGAAACCCGCGACGAGTTGGCGCATCTCATTGATTTAGGGATTCCGCTGGGGCAGGGTTATCTTATGGGCAGACCGGCGGACGATTTTCGGGGCGTGCCGCGTGAAACCCGCGAGTTCATTCAGGAGCGAGCCAAGTTGCAGGAACGCGCTCAAACCGGGCGCAGTGTCCTGCTTGGAAGCATGGCATCGCGGCGGCAGGCACTGCCAATGGAGACGCCGCTCGTCATTATCGCGCAAAAGTTCGCCCGCAACACGGAATGGACAAGCCTTGTTCTGGAAGACGACGGCTATGTGCGCGGTCTGATCATGCGCGAACAAGTGGCGTTTGCCCTCAACGCGGCGGGCAAAGTCGAACCCTATCTTTGCCCGCAGGACGCGCTCGCTTCGGGCTGGATGCAGTCACGCTTCTTGATGCTCGACGAGAAAATGCCGATTGAGGACGCCGCACGGCTGGTTTCCGCACGCAACGACATTCCGCTGTCGCACGATCTGGTGGTCACGCGGGACGGCAATCGCTGTGTCGGTTCGGTTTCGGTCAGAAATCTGCTGTCCGCCGTCACCGAAATGCAGCAAGTGCGGCTTCAATCCACCGATTCGCTGACAGGACTTCCCGGAAGAGTCGCGTTGGAGCAGGTTTTGCGCGAACGCTTGGCGGACAAATCCCCTGTGACCGTCATTCGTGCCGATATTGGGCGGTTCGAGGCATTCAATCGGTGCTATGGAACGGCGACGGGCGATTCGGTTCTGCTGACATGGGCGGAACGCTTCCACAAAATTTCGCAGGAACAGGGCAGTCGGCAAGATTTTCTGGCACATCTCGGCGGCGACGATTTTGTTCTGCTGACCGAGGGGGAAAATGCCGAAAAATTGTGCGTTGCGCTGCAATCGGCATTTTTGACCCTGCGAGACGAGGTGCATTTTCCTGAACATCGGAATCAGGGCGTGATGGAAATCGAAGAAAACGGCACGCTCAAGCAGTATCCCTTGTTGAGTTTGACACTCGCTGCCGTCAGCAATCGGACGCGCAAATACGCCGATACCCATTCGCTTCTGAATCAGTGCGAAACTTTGCTCCGAAACGCACGACGCCAAAAATGCTCGGTTTTGCATGAATAATCGCAAGGTTAAGAGGGAACAGAGCGAAATCTCACGGCGTCCAACAGAAGACACAAGCAAATCTTGGCAAGGAATTGTGACCGAAATATCAAATCAAAGTGCGTTTTGCCCCTTGCTGAACGGGCAAATTTGTGTTATAGTAATAAAGAAGTCAGAAGATGATGCCTTTTTTGTTGTAAAATAGGGTTCGCTTCTGAGAAAATACAAATACTTGAGCAAATCAGGGAGGAATCTCTCTCTCATTGCGAACTTTACCAATGTGAGAGTTCTACTTTCATTTTTAT
>CAZPZP010000704.1:0-2697 GCA_964591025.1 uncultured Chthonomonadaceae bacterium | reverse complement strand
CCCAATGACCTAAACAGAGAAATTCATTTTGTCGGACTAAGTGACTGTAAAAGTATAATCTCCCGAATCCTGTCTTGTCTTGACCTATGAAGCCGGGAAGTTATACTTTTACAGTTCCTAAAATAACAGGATGCTGTCTGCTTGGTCTGAGAAGCCCCTGCGTTCTCGCAGGGGAGTTGTCACTGATCGGCGAGGCGGTGGAGGCGTCCGCAATCTTTCAAGATCAGCTGCCGCCCGTCGCGTTCGATGGCTTTGAGTTGTTCCAAGTTGCTGATCAGGCGGTTGACTGTGGCGCGATCCGAGTAGATGCGTTCTGCCAACCGCTCCTGTGTAATTCGCTCCAAAAGAATGCAGTCATCCGAAAGGCGCGTGCCTTTGCGGCTCAGTTTCAGCAAGCAGTCACACAATCGCCCCATCGCATCTTTAGACACAAAGCAGTCGAGTAACTCCATCGTTTCGCGCAGGCGTACCGTGATTGTCTGCATCAGCGTCCACATCGCTTTTGGGTGCTGCTGAATCCACTCCAAAAATGCGGATCGCTCCAGACGCAGCACTTCGACAGGCTCGGACGCGATGACATCGGCGGATCGCGGCTGCCCGTCAATCAACGCCAATTCGCCGATATAGTCCCCCGCTTCGCGCTCGGCGATAAACAGGGTTTGTCCCTGCTCATTGATGCGCTGAACCGTCAAGCGTCCCGACAGGATGAGAAACATCTGATCGGCGGGTTCGCCCTCCGAAAACAGTTCCGCGTCTTTGGCATATCGCTTGAATCGACAAGACGGCACCAGCCGCAGCAAATCTTCCTCATCCACTCCCTCGAACAACGACACCGTTTGCAGGAACGAGATGACCCGTACCGAAGACAAAGCATTCATCGTGATGGCTCTCCTATAGTCCGCACACAACCCACTTGGCACATCCTGCGCCAATCAAGCAAATCATACCCGATTTTGTGATCTCAAAATGTGATTTTGATCACAAAGAGATTGGGGCGAAACGACACGCTTGGATTGAATGGCGATATTCAAGCGAAAATTTGTCACTCTTAACGGGCGTTAAGCGTCGTATAATAACGTATCTCCAAGAGAGTCATTTTTGTTTAAGGTGGGAGCGAGAGCTATGTCCGAGTTCGATCATAATGCAAAATTAGAAGAGCAGTTCCTGACGCGGCGGCAGATGCTGACGCGCATGGGCAACGGGTTCGCCGGAATGAGTCTGGCGGGTTTGCTGGCGGAAGAGGCGGGCGCACAGGCGATCAAGAAAAATGCGCCGCGAGCAGCCAGCGATTCCTTGAACCCGCTATTCCCGAAGAAACCACAGTTTCCTGCGAAGGCGAAGCGCGTTATCTTTCTGTTCTGTAACGGCGGGCCCTCTCATGTGGACACGTTCGACAACAAGCCGATTTTGACCAAGAACAACGGCAAGCCCCTGCCCTATACTGCTCTCGGTACGGAGCGCAAAACGGGCGCGTGCTTCGGGTCGCCGTTCACCTTCAAGAAGTATGGACAGAGCGGTATCGAAGTCAGCGAACTGTTCGACAAGGTGGCGTCTCAGCATATTGACGACATTGCGGTCATCAATTCCATGCACGCCGAAGTTCCCAATCATGAGCCTTCCCTGCTTCTTATGAACTGCGGCGACGGGCGGTTGGTGCGTCCGAGTGTTGGTTCGTGGGTGACGTATGGACTCGGCAGCGAGAACCAGAATCTGCCCGGCTATATCGCGATGTGTCCCGGCGGTTTGCCCATTCAAGAGGGACAAAACTGGCAGTCGGGTTTTCTGCCCGGCGTGTTTCAGGGAACCTATATTGACCCGCGCCACACAGACATCGAGAAACTGATCGAGAATATCCGCAACAATTTCTCGTCGCAGCCCGAACAGCGCAGTCAGTTGGATTTGCTCCAGCAACTCAACAAACAGCACGCCGAAGCGCATCAGCGCGATGCCCAATTGGAAGCGCGGATTCAGTCGTTCGAGTTGGCGTATCGAATGCAAATGGAAGCAACGGATGCTTTCGACATAAACAAAGAGCCGCAAAACGTCCGTGAGGCATACGGCGAGGGCGTATATGCGCGGCAGTTATTGATGGCGCGGCGATTGCTTGAGCGCGGCGTTCGCTTTATTCAGCTGTATCATGGGGCGGGGCAGCCGTGGGATAACCACGACGACATCGGAGTGATTCACCGCAACCTTGCTCGCGAACAGGATAAGCCGATTGCGGCGTTTCTTGCCGACCTGAAACGGCTCGGAATGTTCAAAGATACGCTGGTCGTTTGGGGTGGCGAATTCGGGCGCACTCCTACCGTCGAACTGCCGACGCCCGGAGCCAACGCAGGCAAAGTCAATGGACGCGACCATAACCATCATGGATTTTCGATGTGGATGGCAGGCGGCGGAGTCAAGGGCGGTCAAGTCTACGGCACAACGGACGATTTCGGATTCAAGGCAGAAAAAGACCCGATGACGCCACATGACCTGCACGCGACAATGTTGCATTTGCTCGGCTTTGACCATACCAAACTGACGTATCGCTACGCAGGGCGCGACTTCCGCCTGACCGATGTTTATGGCAATGTCATCAAGCAGTTGATCGCTTGAGGGACTCGCGTTACGCACCGGGTACTGAAAGTACCCGGCAACAAAGTACAAGCGTCTTTACCTCACCCCCAACCCCTCTCCTGATACCCGAACAAG
>CAZPZP010000703.1:0-2704 GCA_964591025.1 uncultured Chthonomonadaceae bacterium | reverse complement strand
ACCACAGGCTTACCAGAAAGTATGCCACACCAATTCCCAAAAGTGAGAGCCAAGCCATTTGTGGATTCGTATTAAAAACTGGATTGGGGCGAGACTTGCGGTTCATCGAGAACAATATCGCACGTCGAATCGCGCCCGACAACCAGCGCGGACTTGAGCGGCACAACCTGAGTCGGCGGTTCGTTGGCTTCGGGAATAGGAGCGATACTCTGCGCGGCGACAAAGCAAAACTCGGTATTGCCAATGCGGATCACGTCGCCGTCGTGCAGAGATGTTGGGGCGTTGGGCTTGAGGGCGGCATCGTTGAGAAAAGTTTTGTTGGTCGCGCCGAGGTCAGCAATCTGCCAACTATCTCCATCGGGGCGCACTTCCGCATGACGCCGTGACGCCCGTTCATCCTCAAGAACAAGGTCAACGTCCTCACTGCGCCCGATCACGATAACGCCAACGAGAGGAATTTCGCGCCCCTGTGCTTTCCCCGTTTGTTGTCTCAGCAGAATTTCGTTTGTCATCAGCAGTTTTGTTCTTCTTACGACGTTTTGCTCAGTGCGATCTGCGGCTTTGTTCTTCGGTGCGTAGTTCGTGGCTTGGCTTTCTTCGCTTCGGCTTCTGCGAGAATCTCCTGATTGGATTTGCCTTTCCATTCCGCGTTGATTTGCTCTATCGTATAGCCAAGTGCAAACTTCTCGTCCATGAGGTCGCCAACACGATGGTAATCGTCTAATTCTTCCCGCGTCCAAATTTTTCCGTAGGCGTCACCAATCGTCATCCATTCGGCGTCAATGACTTCGCGCACTGTCGGAATGCGCTTGAGTGGGGCGCCAATAATCTCCTGCGGCGTTTTGCCTTCCCACAGCACACCAATTTGCTCATCCGTGTAGCACTGTGTCATCAACTCATCATAACATTCTGCCATCTGGCGGCTTTCGGCAACTTCCTGCCGTGCTTGGGCTTCCGTCATGCCGTCTGCGATGAGGTCTTCCATGCTCGCGTTGTCTATCGCCGCGTGTATCAGTGGCGTCGGATCGTAGTTTGTTCTCTTTGATTTTGGTTCGCTCATGTGCTTATTCCTCGACAATGCCGCTTTGCTCGAACGGCGAAGTACACTCTATCAGCAACTGTTCCGCTTCCAAAGTCTTCAGTCGCCAATAACGCGGATTCCGCGTCGGCACAAATCCTAAAGCACGATAAAATGGAAGGCTGGTCGGCACGGGAGAAATGAACAAACGCCCTCCCGCTCCCTGCGCTCTGCTTGCAGCGACCAGTCGTGCGATCAAAACACGCCCTATGCCACGATACTGCCGATGTTGCTTATCATACCGATAAATCGGTACTGTTTCCAGCAGATTATCTCGCAGCGAAATTGCTCCGCCAACGATTTGGCGTGTCACACCAATCTTGACCAGTCCGAGAACGGATTTGTCGCCGCCATCACAGCGAACGAGTTTGAGGGCAATGTTGTGTTGCACCCACTCTTTCCAGACTGCTCCAAACCGCGCTCCTTTCCAATCGTCACCATTCAAGGCGGAAATATCGTCTGCTGTCAATGTCTCGAAGCAGACTTCTACCTTTTGCCCTGCCGCGTCCGTGACGAAATAACCTCGGTTTTCCTCACGTTCTGCGATTTCGCTCTCCTTATCTCAAGGGTGGTTGTTCGGGTCTTCCACCAGCAAGCCTTCTGCCATTGCCGCCGTGTTGAGTTCCGTATCCGCCGAAATCAGTGTAACAGGCGGTAAGCCGACAGCAATATGCTGCCTGTTTATCTCCAAGACACAAGCGAGCTGCACGGCGTCATAGCCGCGCAGTGCGTGCTTTTGTGCAACACGCATCGCTTCGGCAAGCAGGACAGGCGTAATGCTGATGGGTAAATATTGAGAAGGATAATCGTTCTGGAACGCCGTCAGAGCTGTCAGCGCATTTGCAGGAGAGAGACCACTGCCTCGTCCTCTGCGTGTAATCGCTGAAACGACTTCCACCGGCGTAATCTCAGCAAGATAAATACTGTTTCCTGCTTGGATGTCAGTCACACTGGTTACCCATGCTGTGCCGGTTTCGGCAACATAACGCTTGACGATACCGCTGGTATCAAAAAAATAAATGTCCATCAACGCCGTTCCTCAATCACGGTCTCGGAAAGCGGTTTGCCCGTAATGGGGACAGGCGTTCGATTTTGGAAAGGTGTCGGATCAGTAATCGGCGGCGGAATATGGCGAATGATTCCGGCTTGCAATAGCCTTTGTTGCAGTTCCGCTTCTGTAATGGGTGCTGGCTCTGTGATTTCCTGTGTGTCCCACCAAGCACGGAGTTCGCGCTTCTGTTTGGGTGTCAGTGTCCGAATGGTTTCCTTGATCGTTTCTAAAGTGGGCGGTGTCATGGTTCTCTCCCGTTATGGTTTCGCGTTGATGTTATTGTACCTCAGTGATAGGGGAAGACCAAAAGGAAGAGTTCACGCGCCGATGGTCGCGCTACCGATTTCGCTCCAATGTCCAACTTCGCCTTTGGTATTTTCCCAGCGTGCCATATAGTTTGCCGATTTGCCGCCGTCCTCGCCCTCGAAATGGGAGACATACGGCGTCTTCGTATCGGTGCTGAGATAGTGATAGTCGGCGGGACTTTTGGGAGGAACGGCTTCGACATACACCCATATCTGACAGCCACGCACGCCGTCGGGCTTGGCTTTGGAGGTGGGAGTTTTCTCGTCCAC
>CAZPZP010000702.1:0-2704 GCA_964591025.1 uncultured Chthonomonadaceae bacterium | reverse complement strand
AGCCCGATTATGCGACCTTCGCGCCCGCCCGAATGCGAACCGCCAACCGCAAGGGCGTGCGTCCCGAAATTCAAGCCGCAGACGTTTTGGACATGACGAAACCAATTATCGATGCCGCTCGCATAGCCGGATTTACGACGGTATTTGTCGCACCGAACGACGGACTGATTAACGGAACCGGCGCGTTGGTTCTCCTCAACGGTCAGCCGAGGCGCGAAAGTATCTTGCGTGCCGATGTGGCGATGAGTATGGGATTCCGCTCCGGCGGCAGCGGCAGTGAGTTCGAGAGTCGCGGCTATCCGTCCAGTTTGATGGGCGTGATGGCGCAAATGCGGCAAGTGTTTCTCGATGCCCAACTCTATCGTCAAACCCAGCAGGGTTTCGCCAAAGGCGGCGCGGTGCGCCCGCCCGACGATCCGGTTCTCGCCGCCATGCAACCGCTTCTCAACAATGCTCTGCCCGTCGTTTTCGACGCCGATACAGAAAACCAGATCGTTCGCGTTATGAACCTCAGCACCGAACTCAAACTGAAACCGATTCTCAACGGCGGCAAAGAGGCTCATAAGCAGGCGCAAATTCTCGCCACGCGCCAAATTCCCGTTCTGCTGACTCTCGACATCGGCGCGGAACCAGGGAGTAAAGAGGAGAAGGGGAAAAAAGGAGAAGAGGAGAAAAAGCCTGCTGACCTGCCGACCCAAAACCCCAATGACCCAGTAACCCAACGACCTAATGACCCCAAAACCGATGATCCTATCACGGGTGAGGCGGAAGTCGAGACGGCGGAAACGGAATTGCCTCCTGTGGTTCTCGCCGACAGAAAGCGCATCTGGAAAGAGACAGTCGGGACAGCGGCGGCACTGCATAAAGCAGGCGTGACGTTTGCATTTTCGACCAAGGGAATGCGCGATGTCAGTGCGTTTTTGCCGAACCTTCGCAAAGTGCTTCAAGCCGGTTTGCCTCATGATGCCGCAATCATGGCACTTTCCCTAATGCCGTCCCGTATCTTCGGAGTGGAACGCTTACTCGGAACCCTTGAAGCGGGCAAAATCGCCAGCGTTGTGGTGCTGAGCGGCGAACTCGAAAACGCAAAATCCAAGGTGCGCTATCTGATGATAGACCGCGAACTTGTAGATATGAATCGCGCCGCGCCTTCGGGACAAACCGGGCGCAATCCGATGCCGTTCGATAAAGACAGCGGTGACGGCAGATAAGTGGGTAGTTTTATGTTCACTCTCATTTCGCAATCGCATCGAATGAAAAGCATCGGCAGGGCATTAGCGTCCTGCCTGATTTTGCTGGTCGGGATATGGGCGGTCACGTTTTCGTTGAGTTCGTTGTGGCGTGCCGTGCGAAAAGAGCCGAACATCGACCCGCGCCCCGTTTTGGTTGCGGTACAGAAGTTGGGAACGCTTCACACCGTCTCGTATGAGATGAAAGATGTCTTGGTGCAGGAGACGAGCAAGGAAGCGGAGGGCTGGCTGCGGGGCGTGCCGGGTGCAGATTCCGTGATTGGGTGGGCGACCCGCAACAAAGCGACTGTGACGGCAACGGGAAACGTCGAAGCGGGCATTGACCTCAGCAAACTCTCCGCAAAAGATATGACGGTTGTACCGCAGCCCGATGGCTCCAAAAAAATCCGCGTTCTGCTCCCGCCAGTCGTTGTTTATCCGCCGAATGTGCGCCTCCATGTCGAAAGCACCGAAAGCGGCTTTTTCTGGAATGACGCCAACATCGTTCCCAAAGCGGAAGAGGAAGCCTCGCGGCGTTTCTTGGAATCGGCGGAAAAAGACGGTATCCGCACACAAGCGCAGACCAATGCCATCGAAACACTCCAAAAACTCCAGCAAACATTCGGCGAAACTCCCGTTGAATTCACCTTTGCTCCCTAATCTGTGAAATCCTTCATAGTCCCCATTATCTTCCCGTAACTCCGAAACTCCTGCCGCGTCTCAACTCGTAGAAGAGAATGAAAGCGGGCAAACGCTCTGCCGCCTTTCGCTTTTTTGCTCTTATGTTTATGTGCATGAATGCCGCCAATTTTTGAGGCGCGGCAACTGGAAGGAGACGGGATCACTATGAGCGCACTTGTGGCTCACACACCTCACAGGACGGAGGAGCTTCCCGAACTGCCGCAGCAAACGCAGCAGCTCTTGGAAGAATTACAGCGCGAACGCATTTTGGCGTATTCGGAGATGCTCGCTCATTCGACGCAAGGGCATCGGACACGGTTGGAGAAAAGCGTTGATGAACTGCTCGACTCATTGGATAGTCTGAGCCGTTTGGAGGATTTGGCAGATTACACTGCACGCGGCAACAGCATCACGGTCAACGCCGACCTTGCCCTGATCTCTGCCAATGAGAACACATATCGGAAACTGTTGGAAAAGCATCTGGTTTGTTACGGAAATACCACCATCGTGAGTGATGGACTGCTTCCGGCATTTCCGCCCTCCATCGAATAGCCTCCCGCAAATACGGCGTTCCCTTCTCAAAAGTCGGGAACGCCGTAAACGTAACCAAACGTCGTTGGCGGTTTATTCATTAGACCTCTTGCAAGAGTCGGGTACAAGAACGTACCCGACTCAAAAACAGCCGTCCTGCGGACGAAATGCCCTGTTTGCGAGGTTATCGCTCTGTATTGGGATTGACTGCGAAGCACGGCACGGCGGGACGAGACCTGCACGAGAAATAAATTGTTGCTGGA
>CAZPZP010000701.1:0-2706 GCA_964591025.1 uncultured Chthonomonadaceae bacterium | reverse complement strand
TGCTCGGAAGCGACCTTCTCCAATGCCTCTTTGCCATCGAACGCAGTGACGACTATGTAGCCGGCACGCTCCAAGTTGACTTGCACCAAACGAACGATGTGTCGCTCGTCATCCACCGCCAGTATCTTTTTCGGCATAATAATCCGTCCTCTTTTCTGCTCAGATGGGTCTCATGGGAATATCACTTATGTACGAGTATATCACACCTATCATTTCCTGTCAATTGGTTCAGAAATGAGAAGAGAAATCGTGAAGTTTGCGGCGAAATTCTGAATGATTGCCGCTTCCAAGTCCTGCAAAGAAAAATCGGCGGGGAGAGTGCGTGGAGTGCTCTCCCCAAGAAACGCTTCATTCAGAATCGCCTCGTCACCGGAACGCGGAATCGACGCTTGCATCAGAATAGTATTGCCGCTGCGATGCAATGCCGCGCCGAGCAGTTTTGCCGTGCCATTGGCGGCGACAATATCGGCTCTACTGTGAACGGCAAAACAGTTCCCTGCCCCACTTTGATTATCGGCTTCCCTGCCCGCTTTAGCCAGAACGCCGCACGCTGCAAACGACCTCAAAAAGACCTCTGAAATGGCAGTATAGACCTGCGAGACGCCTTTGGCTTCGTATCCCTGCGGCAAGAGATGCACAATCGGAACGGCAAGGGCGACTGTCAAATCGGTTCCGTGCAGAATCCCTCGCCCGCCTGTCATGCGCCGCACAATCGGAATCTCCTGATGTTGACAGAATTCTGTGTTTATCGTCCTTTCAATGTTTTGGAAACGCCCGACAGTCATGGCCGGTTGTTTCCATTGATAGAGACGCAGGGTTGGCGGAAGTGCGTTCGTTCTCACGCCTTCCAAAAGGTCAGCATCGTATCGCATATTCCATTCGGCTTCGGCAGAAGAATGCTGCGTGTCGCCGCGTGGAGGAACCACCCCCCAGCCCCCTCCTTCCGTAAGGAGGGGGAGAGGATGCGTCGGATCGTCGGAACGCAACAGACGCCATCTGTTCATCGCACCCCTCCCCAACCCTCCCCTTCCATAAGGGGAGGGAGTCAATTATGCAGATTTGTTCTCGAACAGCGGCTCGAAGCGCAGATCGAGATTTTTGACGGCGGCAGTCTCATCGAGACGCGAAACGGCTGTCGTGTGCGGAGCCATTTTCACCATTTCGGGATCGGTTTTGACTTCCTCCGCGATTGCCAGCATCGCCTCGACAAATTCGTCTATGGACTGCTTGCTTTCGGTTTCGGTGGGTTCGATGAGCAGGGCTTCCGGCACGATCAGCGGGAAGTAATTTGTCGGTGGATGAAACCCGTAATCCATGAGCCGCTTGGCTATGTCGAGGGCGCGAACGCCTCCCTGTTGCTTTTGACGGCTGGCGGAGAGTACTACCTCGTGCATACAGATTTGATTGTTATACGCAACTTCGTACTGTTCAGACAACCTCACGCGAACATAATTGGCATTCAGAACCGCATTCTCGCCAACCTCGCGCAAGCCCTCTGCTCCCAAACTGCGAATATAGGAGTAGGCACGGACGGCGATCAGAAACGCCCCATAAAACGAATGGATTTTGCCGATAGATTTCGGGCGATTGTGATTGAATGAGAAAACCGCGCTGTCCCCTTCCCCACTCTTGGTGACAACGGGAACGGGCAGATACGGTTCCAGTGCATCCATGACGCTCACGGCTCCGCAACCGGGTCCACCGCCGCCGTGGGGCGTGCTGAAGGTCTTATGCAGATTGAAGTGCATGACATCGAAGCCCATGTCGCCGGGGCGCGTCAGTCCGAGCAGGGCGTTCATATTCGCGCCGTCGCAATAGACCAAGCCGCCAGCATCATGCACCATGCGGCAGACTTCCTGAATATCGCTCTCGAACAGCCCAACCGTGTTGGGATTCGTGAGCATGATCGCTGCGACATTGCCATCGAGGACTTTGGCGAGGGCGTCCAAATTGGTACAGCCACGTTCATTCGAGGGAATGCCTTTGACTTTGAAGCCGCACCGTGCCGCGCTCGCCGGGTTGGTTCCATGCGCCGAATCGGGAATCACAACGACATTGCGATTCTCCTCTCCCCTATCTCGGTGGTATGCCTTGACCATCATCATGGAGAGCAGTTCGCCGTGTGCGCCGGCAGAAGGTTGGATCGTGGTTGCCTTCATCCCGCAAATCTCGGACAGGAGCGACTGCACTGCGTAGATCAGTTCGAGTGCGCCCTGTGCGGTCTCTTCGGGCTGCATCGGGTGTAGGGAGGCAAATCCGGGCATCGAAGCGGTTTTCTCGTTGACCTTCGGATTGTACTTCATCGTGCAGGAGCCGAGCGGATAGAATCCCATGTCAATGCAATAATTCCGGTGGGAAAGGTGCGTGAAATGGCGCACGACATCGAGTTCGGAGACTTCGGGAAGCGGCAGATTCGAGCGCAAATTGTTCGCGCCGAGAAGGTCTGCGGTGTCCTGATACGGCACATCTATCGGTGGAACCGTGACGCCGCGCCGCCCAGTGCGGCTTTTCTCGAAGATTGTTGGAATTTCTGGCTTATTCATAGGGATTATGTTTCTTTCATTACCACCCCCCGACCCCCTCCTTCCGTAAGGAGGGGGAGAAGGAAAAGCCCCCGACCTTCCGTAAGGAGGGGGAGAAGGAAAAGCCCCCGACCTTCCGTAAGGAGGGGTGCATTGACTCCCTCCCCTTACGGAAGGGGAGGGT
>CAZPZP010000700.1:0-2711 GCA_964591025.1 uncultured Chthonomonadaceae bacterium | reverse complement strand
CCGCTCAATGCCGCTCGTCGTGTCATTTCCATTTCCGCTTCTCTCCTCTGTTCGCCCAAGTTACAACCCGCTTGGGTTATAATACCCGTTGCTGTCGTATACATGACATGATCCTGTAAATCGTAAAGCCAAACTCTACACGGAACCAAGACGCTCGACGGTGATCTCGGTGAGTTCCAGCCATTCCAGCGCGGCTTCGAGGCTTTCCTCTTCACCGCGCAGTTCAACGACAAGAAATCCTCCTGTCTGCGTATCGTACTGGGCGCGACGAATATCGGGTATTAAGCCGTACTCTTTGATGAGATGATAGAGAACGGGGTTGTCCACTCGCTCGGCAGGATAATTGAGTTGAACGCGGAGGGTTTTGGTCTCAGACATGGCTGGCTCCCGAAGTTTTGCTTACAAAATCTGAAGCAGTTCCGAATGAGGAGAGACAATGGACACCTTGGAGATTCCCTTATCCAAAGTCGCAAGCGTTCCGCCGTTGCGCGGACACAAACCCAAGAGATAGATATCGGTGACCTGCTTATGACCTTGGAAATGCTCTGGTTTGAAAAGTGTCATATCACGGAGTGATATACTATCGTCCCAAAAGCGGTGATTGCGGGCATGGTTGGAAAGGGTTGTGTCCAAAAGGGCAAGGGCATCTCGTGTACTGATGTTGGTTCCCGGATAAGTCGGTGAAGAGAGAATGCGAACAAATCCGTTTTCTGTCATCGGACAGGTCACCCATCCATTTGGTTCCGCATTTGCAAACCACTCGCTGGCTTTTTGGTGATGAGGATGCACAGGATCAACCAGAGCCAAAAGGATGTTAGTATCCGGCAGTACGATAGGCATTGATAATCTCCTCATCCTCTTCGGCATCAATCTGCTTGATCAGTTCCAGTGTCAGTGGCGTGTCCAATTTGCGGCGCGGCAGAAGCGGCACGCCATTCCGAAATTCGATTGGAATAAACGGCTCCGGGCTAGCGTTTGGCAATGGCTCGCTTATTACAACGCGAAGCCGAGTTTCCGGTTCGAGAGGGAGCGCGACAAACCGTTTCTGTACTTCCTGAAAAGTGCCTTCGAGAATTTGGGTTTCCATCTGTTTGTTCCTTTTGCAAGAGCGAGGCTGTGCGATACTCTATTATACGGGAAAATCCCTTGCGCTGTGTGAAAAAGCGCAAGGGATTTTCTTTGTAAAGAGTTGGGTGATGGTTCAGACGCTCATCGTCAGCCCTTTTTCTCCTGTCCAATGCCGCAGAATTTGCTTCTCGTCGGCGTTCGGCAGACGATTGAGCCACCCCCGAACCTGTACCACAGTACGCTGTCGGTTGACTTGTATTGTCAGGCAGGTCTGGGACTGGGTGCTGTCCCAAATCACTTTGCCGTCGTCATCAGTGCCGAGAGCAGTTTTCTGACCGCAGCGCAGGGTCAAGATAGCAGCATTGCCAGAGACGCACGCATTGACATAAGAGTAAACGCCATGCGCCCCTCATTCATCAGTTCGCGAGAGAGGCGCAATTCCATTCCATCGAATTGGAGGCAGATACTGTCAGAACTTGAACTGATCGACGTTGTCTTTGGTAATCTCCAATTTGAGCGGAAGCGTGACGATGCCGTTCTTGAACATGATTTTGCCTTCGCCCTTGATTTCGTCGCCGTCTTTGGGCATTTTGCCGTCCAACGCTTCCCGCACCAATTTCGCGGTCAGATACGTGAGTTTTTGCGGGTCCCAAAGATACAATCCTGTCACGGAACCGTCTTTGAGATAGGCTTGCGTTTCGCTCGGCAACGCCAATCCCCACACCTTCACTTTCCCGATGAGATTGAGTTTGCGAACCGCTTCTCCAGCGGACGGCGGGGCAAGTGAGTTCATGCCCGCGATCCCTCTAATATCAGGGTTTGCTTGTAATGCCTGCGCCGCGATACTGACCGCTTTGGTTTTGTCCTCTTCGTTGTAGGTATAGGGCTGCGCCAAAACGATTTTCGGATTTTTCTTCGCCGCTTCCTCGACGCCCTTGATATGCAGGTTGAGGTTTTCGGCAGTACGCTGTCCACTGAAAACGAGAACCTTGCCTTCGCCGCCCATACTCTTCACCAGCGAATCCAAGATCGCCGCACCAATCTCGACATCATCCACCGCCGCAACGTAAAACGAACGTTTGCTTGTCGGCGCATCCGAGTCCCACGTAAAGACTTTGATCCCCGCCTCTTCCGCCTTGTTCAACGCCGGAACAATTGCCTTTGCGTCCACCGGTGAGACGACAATCGCGTCTGCTTTGCCGACAATCGCCTGTTCGACGATCTGGCTCTGCTTCTCGGACGTGCCTTCTGTCGCGGCGAGATACTGCACTTCGGCGTTAATTTCGGGATCGTTGCTTGCCTGTTCCGCGCCGCGCTTGCACGCCTCACTGTACGAGATGCCGCCCACCTTGAACACAAAAACGATCTTCTTTTTGCCGCCGCTCGGTGTGCCGGGTTTCGACGTGGTTCCCGCCGATGACGGCGTTCCTGTCGTGGTTTGCGTACTACTGGTCGTCTCTTTGCTGCAACCCGTCAGGGATACAAGAGAAAATGTGGCAAGAGCGAGCGCGGTCACTTTGCCGCCCCCTAAATACAAAACTGGAAAACGCATGACAACTCCTTCGTTGGGTCTATAGAATTTTATTGCAAATCAGCGATCATAGCCGCCGCTGTTTCTGCCGCGCCGCCGAACGCCTCAATGA
>CAZPZP010000699.1:0-2738 GCA_964591025.1 uncultured Chthonomonadaceae bacterium | reverse complement strand
GCCAACCGCTCCACCGTCTCATACGACGCCATCGCCACCTCATCGAGTGCGATCCGTTCCTGTTTCAAGCGCACCTGATCCGCATCTGCACGCGACAACAACAGCAAATTATTGACAATGGAAGTTAGCCGCTCTGTCTCTTCGATAATGCTTTTGAGGGTGCGGCGTGTCTCCTCCTTTGGCAAATCCGACATGAGAAGCACTTCCGCTTCGCCTCGAATGCTGGTGAGCGGAGTTTTGAGTTCATGTGAAGCATCGGCGGTAAAGCGTTCGATCTGCTTGAAACTCTTTTCAAGTCGGGCAATCATCTCATTGAGGGCGGCGGCAAGGCGTCCAATCTCGTTGTCGCTGCGCGGCGGAACAAGACGCATCTCTAATTTTTTCGTTTCGATGCTCAGAGCCGCTGTTGTCATATCGTCTACCGGCTTGAGCGCGGAGCCGACCAAAAACCAGCCGCCGACAATCGCGACCGCAAACACCGACGGCGTGAGAATCAGCAGAATCGCCGACGCCCGCTGAAGTGCGCCTTCAACGCCTTCCACCGATGCTCCTGCCTGAACGAGATACTCTATTCGATTGCCGCGCTGTACCGGAACCGTCACCACGCGCACCGGATACTCGCCCAATTCCGTCACCGTTTGCCGTACTGTCTCGCCGCGCAGACCTTCGAGCATCAGACCAGCATCCAATCGCGGCAAAGTTTTCGTTCGCAGTGCATCGGAACGCGCTACAGGTTCACCGTTCCGATTGATCACCTGCACATATCGCCCCCAAGATTGCAGGTCGTTGTTGTCAATAAAGCGCGACTCGAAACCGGCATCGGGCATTTTGCCATTATTGACTGTCTCCGATTGATAGAGACGCGCCGCGATCATTTTGGCGGTTTTCTCGGCATAATCCGTAAGCGCGGCATCGGCACTGAGACTCAAAAACTGGCGCAGCAAAACATAGGTAAACGCCGCAAGGAGCAGGAGCGTGAGGGCGAGCAGTCCGCCATGCCACAGTGCTAACTGCGCCCGCAAACTTCGCGGGCGCAAGCGAGAACGAGGCACGGCATTCGGCGTGGAGGGTCGTTGGTTCATTTAGGTCATTAGGTTATTGGGTCATTGGGAAAACCGCATTGCCCGATGACCTGATAACACACACTAAGAATACCTCACAAAACCGCGCATTGGTTTTTGAATGCGAAGCACGGCACGGCGGAACGACACTGTGCCGGGTACTTTCCGTACCCGCATTGAGGGTCGAAATCGCAACAACGGAAAGGGGACAGCAACAAGGGATTTCCCCTTCACAAAGGGAAAGGTTCGGAGGGGGTAGTCCTCAACGATCTAATCGCCAAATGACCTGATACCTATTCCATCAACATTCGCCGCTGATTGATGATCATCACGGCGTCGCCGATTTCGCGGGTCAGTTCCGCAATGGTTTTGCCTTGAAGCGCGGCGTCTGCGGCAGTGAGCAGTGTGATACCGCGTACCAGAATGCGATTCTGCTCACGGTTGGCGCGAACATCGAAGGCTTGCAAGCGGCTGTCGAAGAAGGAGTCGAGACGTTTGGCGAGTCGGCGTGCGCGTTCGTCAGCGGACTCCGTGCCTTCCGCCCCGATGCGGCACAACAGCACGTCGCGCATTTTGATCTCTGCCATCTCGGCACCGTCTTTGCCCGTTTTGGCTAGCGTCACGAATAATTTCAGCGTCGGGTCAACTTCGCTCAGCCGAATAGGGATATTCAACATTTTAAGCAGCGATTCCGCCGATTCGACGCGCTCAGGACTCGGCGGGTGTGTGCGAAAAATTCCCATATCAATCATAACGCGGGTTTTTTCCTGTGCCGCCAAACGATTCATAAAACTGTAGAGACCAACGGGGTTATACTTCGATTTGCTGAGCAACAAAAGCCCCATGTTATCGGCGTCTTTTTCGGCTTCGATGCCATACGAGTTGAGACGGGCGATAGAGTAGAGTTGGGTTCCCATCTGCAACGCTTGAAATTCGCGGAAATTGCCGGTATTGGAGGCGAGCAGGGCGACGGCAAGGAGTTGAAGCGGCATCAAAGCGCGGTCAAGTTTCTTTTGCTCCGCCAGCAGTTTGATCATGTGGTGATGGGCGGCGTGTGCGATTTCGTGCGCCAAAACTCCCGCAAGTTCTTCGTCGGAACGCACAAAGTCGAGCAAGCCCTTGTTGACATAGATGAAGCCGCCCGGAAGCGAATAGGCGTTCATGTCTTTGTCGTTGACGACTTTGAACGTATACTTGAACTGCTTGCGTTGCGGACTGCCCCATTTTGCCGGAATGATCTCTTTGTTGGCGATGGCGGCAAGTTCCTGCCCAATACGGTTGACGCGCTCCAGATACACCGGATCGGTCATGAGTTTGACTTGCTTGTCGTTCTCTTCGGAGTTTTCGCGTCCCAGTCGAATTTCAGGATCATCGGCGGCAGGAAGCGGAATGGCGGGCTTGGTCTCCGTTGTGGCGGCAGGGTTAGACACCGGTGGCTTGACTGTAGGAACCGATTGCCCGCTTGCCCCCGCTATTATGCCGCCGGACAGCAAAAGTATACTGCCGATTGCCGCTGTTCCTCGTTTGATTCGTGTTCCTGCTCTCATTTGACTTCCATTTCGGCGTACGCGCCTTTGAACTATTCACTCTTTCTCTTCTACGCAATAGGACGGCGAAACCGCGCCGAAAGTGACAATTTCGACGTGGAGTTTCTTTTTAGGGCGCGGCGGGTACGAC
>CAZPZP010000698.1:0-2746 GCA_964591025.1 uncultured Chthonomonadaceae bacterium | reverse complement strand
TCTCGGTGAGCGGGCGGAACGGGTTTGGATCGGGACATTCCACGCTTTCGGCTATGAGATTCTTAAAAAAGACGGACATCCCCTCGGACTGCCGGACGCGCCCGCCCTGCTCGAACCGGCAGACGCTGCTGCCCTTCTGGAAACCCATCTTGACCGACTACGCCTCGATCATCTCGAATATCTGAACAATCCGTCACTGTCGTTTCCTGCAATTTTGGAGTGTATTTCGCGGGCGAAAGATGAACTCGTCACACCGACTCAATACGCCAAAATTGCGCTTCAACAATTAGAAAATCCCCTTGTCAAACCGTCCAAAGAGCAAGCCAAAACAGTGAGAGGGCAAGAGACACAACAGGCAAGAGATCAAACCAAAGCCAACGACAAAGCACGCAAGACTTACGAGACGGCAACAGTATATACCGTGTATCAGGAATTGCTCCAAACGGCGGGCAAACTGGATTTCGGGGATTTGATTATGCGTTCCGTCGAACTGCTCCAAAATTTCCCCGAAGTGCAGACAAAGTGGCAGGCGCAGTTCCCTCATGTTCTCGCCGATGAGTATCAGGACGTGAATCGCGCCTCTGCCAAATTGCTTCAACTGCTTGCAGGAGAAGGCAAAGGCTTGTGGGTTGTCGGGGATTTTCGGCAGTCAATCTATCGGTTTCGAGGGGCGTCGCCAGAGAATATGACGCGGTTCGAGGCGGATTTTCTGGGCGCGACACGCCTTCGCTTGAGAGTCAACTATCGTTCGCGCCCTGCCATTGTTGCGTTGATCGGCGCGGCTACAAAATCGTTGTTCGACGAACAGACCAGCGGCATTCCGCATCGTAATCTCTGGAATGCGGAGCGGGGAATAAGCGATTATGCAGGAATTATTATCGCTGGTGCAGACGACGAGTATTCGCAGGCGGACGGGATCGCCGCGCATATTCAGCATTGGGTCGAGCGCGGGATTCCTGCCCACAAGCAAGCGATTCTGTGCCGCTCGAATTCGCAATGCGCCCGTATCGCGGAATTGCTTGCCGCACGCAACGTCCCAGCGCAACATCTTGGCACGCTGTTCGAGCGCGAAGAAGTCCGCGATATGCTGGCTCTACTTTCGCTCGTCACAGAAACTGACGGCTCCGCGTTGGTGCGCGTCGCGGAGTTTCCTGCCTATCGCCTCACTCAAGCCGATGTTCAGAATTTGCTCGCTGCGTCCGATGCCGCCGGGGTTCCGTTTCCGAAGGCGATAGGTTGGGGGATTGATAACGCCGATATTTCTGCACCGGGTCGCGCCGCCTTGATTCGACTGTATAAAGATATGAATGCGCTTGTTTTTGGCAAAAGCGATGCCTATACTTTTCTGACGCGCTATCTGTTCGAGTACAGCGATTATCTGCGCCCGCTTCTTGATGAAGATACTTTCGCCAATCGCCAAAAACGCCTTGCGCTGTCCCGTTTGCTCGCTTTTACGCAGGGCTTGACGAATCGAATCGTGCCGAAAGAGGGCGAAGATTTGCGTCACTTGTTCCTGACACATTTGCGGTTTCTGCTCGCCACAAAATCCGAGCGCAACGTCCGAATGCCGCCGATTTCCGCGCAGGAAGGCGTTGTCATCTTGACGGTACACGGCGCAAAGGGTCTGGAATTTCCGGTTGTCTATCTGCCGAACTTGGTCAAAGGCGCGTTCCCGATGAGAAAACAGGGCGCAGCGGTTTTGCCGCCCAACGCGCTTTTTGCCGAATTGGACGAAGACACAGACGAGGATGCCGTTGATATTGAGGATCGGTGTGCGTTTTTCGTCGCACTGTCGCGGGCGCAGGAGCAGGTTGTTCTCTCCTATCCCAAACAGGTCAAGGGCAGAAGTCAGACACTTTCCTCTTTTCTGACGAAACTGCAAGTGGACGCTAAAGAGATCGGGGCGGAGTTTTTGACGTGGGGACAATCGCAAACCGCGCCTCCCAAAGCCCCAAACTCTGATACCGCATTCGATATTGCCGAGCAGGTTTATTCGACTTCGCAATTGGAAACCTACCAAAAGTGTCCACGCCGTTTCTACTACGAGAACGTGATCAAATTGACGCCGAGCCACGAATCGAGAGAATATCTGACGTTTTATCGCTGTCTGAACGACATACTCGAACGCTATCACAAAGCCAAATTCGCGGGAGAAGCGTTTACGGAAACCGACGCCCGCGACCTCTTTACACTCTCTTGGCAGCAGGAGTTCGATACACTTACTCCGCACCGCCTATTGCTCCAGCAACGCGCTTATGAGATGATTGGCAAAGCCATGACGTTCGAGCGAAGCGGTGCAATTCACGAGGAAAAGTACTTCATTCTGGAACTGGAAAACGGGCGTGTCGGTGTTCGGGGCGACTTGGTTACGGACGGCGGGGAAACCGTCGAGATCACACAGTTCAAGCGTCGCCGTCTCAGTAAAGACGACCATACGGAAGAGAAATTGGCGGTCTTGCGCCGCGCCGCTTCCGAGAAACTTGGCAAGCCAGTTGTGATCAGCGTGCAATCGCTGACGGACGGCGAAACCCGCGTCTCCGAGCATAAAGAAAGTCTTGAGAGCAATCGCGTCGAAAAATATAATATTGCTCTCTCCGGTATTCGTGCTGGAGATTTCGCGCCAACAGAGGACGACAGAGAGTGTGTCGGTTGTGCGTTTTTTGTCATCTGTCCCGCCGGATAAAATCACAAGGGAATCACCCCACCCCAACCCTCCCCTTCCGTAAGGGGAGGGAGTCAATACCCC
>CAZPZP010000697.1:0-2749 GCA_964591025.1 uncultured Chthonomonadaceae bacterium | reverse complement strand
ACTATCCCCTTGCGCCCACTGATCCTGCGCCAATCGTAAGCATTGTGACACTTGGCGAAATCTTGTGTCTTGCCAACAGAAATCGTTGGGGACAAAGAAGACGGCAGATTATCGCTGATTTTGTGGCACGATGTCAGGTCATCTCTTTGGATTACCCCGGCATTATTGATGCCTATGTTGAACTTGAAGACTATAGCCGCACAGTTGGGCGAACGATGGGCGACCACGATTTGTGGATTGCGGCAACGGCACAGGTCATGGGCGCAACCTTGCTGACAACAGACAAGGATTTCGACCATCTCAGCCCCGGCTATATTCAGCGCGTCTGGATCGATCCCGTGACACCATTGCCCCGAAACCCGTAGAATACAATGAGGTAACAGTTTTCCTGTAAAATCCCATGCAAGTCGTGTTTTTATGAAGTACTTTTTAATTTTTGTGTTCTGCCTATTGATTTGTCGCCCGGTTCTCGCGCAGGAACTTGGCGTGCGTCTGTTACCTTCGCAAGTCGAACGCATGACAGACGAGAAAGAGGCAATCAATACACCATTTGCTGGCTTGATTGTCACGCCGCGCAATCCGCAGTCCGCCACCGACGACAAATACAATCAGAAGTATCCGGCGGCGTGTTTTGTTTATATCGAAGAAAAATCGGGCGGGAATATCACAGGATATGAACGGCGATTTGCAGTTCACGCGCCGGACAATGGGGCGTTGCCCACCGCCAAGCGAGTCGCAAAACTGCTGCTGTGGTTTCACGGAATGACCCGCGAACGCCTAAAAACCGATCACGCTCGCAATCTGCCGACTGTTCATGTTTGGCTGACTCGTTCTGCCGGAGCAGGATTGTCGCCCGATGTTGGCGGCGAACAGTTCAAGAATCACATCTATATTTATGATATTTTCGCCGAACGTCGTGCTGTCGAGTGGGTTCGTGAAGTCGCGCACGAATACGGACATTATGCTCTGCCGGGCGTTATCGGGTTTACCGCGCCGGAAGAGTGGAGCAACGGCGTCTTGGGCGAACGCCTGTATCTCAAATGGCTTTCAGACGACGTGCTGACAGGACGTATTGACTCCGATTTTCTGCCGTTTATCAATGAAGTGGAATTGAACGAGTTCCAAACCCGCCAAATTGTGCCACTGATTTCGCGTTGGGCAACTCAAGCAGACTGGAAACGTCTCGTTCGCACCGACGCCGCAGGAATGGATGAGTATACGGGCTTGATTCTCTATTGGGACGCCGTTCATGGTTCTGCCGCCGTCCGCGATGTGTTTGCCGCCTCGAATTCCGGTGCGAACAACGCCTTTCTGACCGCGCCCGATGTCGGGCAAGGAGCCATGAATTCGCTCAAAGACGCCGAGCAGTTTACGATTACGCCGCCGCTTAAAGACAAAACTGCGCCGTTCGCCGTCTATTTGCCGTTTGCCGCATGGTCAGTCGAAACGAAAAACGTCAAGGCGTGGCAAATCCTTCCCGAAGGCAAGAACCAGATCACACGTAATAAATCCGCGATTTTTGTTAAAGTGCGCGGCTGGTATAAAGTCAAACTGACGCCCGAAACCGACAAACTGCCGTCAAGTCTCACGGTCAAACGGATTTACACTCAATAGCCCATGAACCTAATGCGCCTGCCCATTTTCGAGACAACGGCGACAGTCCTCTCGCAAACGCACCTCGGCAATCACGATTATGAGATCACGTTCGACGCCTCAGAAATTGCTCAGGTGGCGCGTCCCGGTCAATTTCTCATGATCTGCTTTGGGGAGAATTACGCCCCACTTCTGCGCCGCCCGTTCAGCATCTATCACGCCGACACCTTTAACGGAACTGTCAGCGTTCTGTATAAAGCACGGGGCGCATTCACCAGTGGATTGGCGTGCAAAAGTCCCGGCGAGACCATTGAATTGTTGGGCGCACTCGGCAAACCGTTCATGCCGCCGTCACTCTCCGGTGTCCGGCATTTGCTCATTGCGGGAGGATATGGCGTACCGCCCATGGCGTTTTTGGCACGTGAACTCTGCACCCAAATTCGGCAAAACGGGCAGGAACCCGACAACGTGATCATCATCAATGGAGCGCGAACGGCAGATTTATTGGTGGGAATGATGGAGTTGGCAGAAACAGGCGCAGCCGTGATCGCCGTCACTGACGATGGAACCCAAATGCGTCAAGGACTTGTGACCGACGTTTTGGCAGAATTTCTCGATGCCGACGGCTTGCCGCCCATCATTTACGCTTGCGGTCCGATGCCGATGATTCACGCGGTCAAGCAGTTGGCAGTCTCGCGTAATATTCCCTGTCAAGTCTCGGTAGAAACGCCGATGCCGTGCGGTATCGGACGCTGTGCGGGCTGTGCCGTTCCCATCAAATCGGGATCAGGAATGGCTTACGCACTGGCGTGCGTGGATGGTCCCGTTTTCGACGCGCACATTCTCATCTGAATTTTGCCGTCAATTCGTCGGTTGATTAGTTTGATCCGCGAAGTGAATTCCTCTGCTTAGGTCGTTGGGTTGTTAGGGAGTCTCAACAAAAAAATCGTTCCGGTGCTGCCTTCTGCGTCCGGCAGGACGCTCGTCCGAAGGACACCGAGGCGGGTACTTTCAGTACCCGACAAGGCGATGGAACAGTTTAATCCTTGAGAGTCCCTTAGAGCATAGTGACAACTCCCCTCTTGCACCGGAGGTTTTCAACCCCGTCTGGAAAAAACAAGCGTCTTTCAGACGCACCAACTCGAATTGACTCCCC
>CAZPZP010000696.1:0-2751 GCA_964591025.1 uncultured Chthonomonadaceae bacterium | reverse complement strand
ACTCTTGCAAGAGGTCTATCGTATGCTTCTGCTTCTGCGGCTTCCGATGTGATAACTTCGTAGTTCATTAGGGTAAGGATTCACTGAGCGGCAAATTGAGTTTGGCACGCTGTTCTGCGGCAAACTCACTCAATGGACGACACATTCCTTGAGCAAAGTCTTCAAGTCCGTGCTCGATGCCCTCAATGGCTTCCGCTCTGTCTCGCCCCGCCTACTCCAACATCTCCGCGACCTCTTTCGCCCGAAGCCGTCCTGCCGCCACCATGATACAGGAACCATCGGCAATGACCTGCATGGCATGGGCGCGAGCCAGATTGATAGATGCCTCGTTATAGGAACCGACCTGCATCCAGCAGAATGGAATACGGAGGCGTCCGGCTTGAGGCAAGGTCTCATTGGTCACGTCGGGCGGTGTCACCGTCACCAGAACGTCAATTTCACCCGGCACATTGTCGAGGCTCGGATAGCACGGATCATCTTCGATCTGATCCGCGTTCGGATTGATCGCAAAGACCGTCATTCCCGCCGTCTTGAGCGACTTGAATACCTTATAGCCATACTTCTCAGGATCACGCGATACCCCCAGCACAGCAAAGCGGCGTTGGTTCAGAATATGTTCAATGAGGGCGTTATTTGCCATCGGTTTGTCTCCTTGCGAAATTCTCTTTTGGAATTTCTGCCTCTACTGTTCGCCATCGGTTGAAAACTTTCCTCTCATCGCTTATAATAGTAACGGATATTTCTCATTTTTGTTGGCACGGAGGGCAGATTATGGCTTCTGATGATGTGGATCGCGAATTAGAGACGCTCATTCGGGCGCGTTACCCCATTATTTATATTGTCAGTTGGGAAGAAAAGCGAGTCGAGGACGCCCTGCGGAATATCGCACAGGCACGCGGCAAGAAAATTTTCTTCTGGACGATCACGCAAGGGATGGTTGCCAATCCCAATCACCGCGACAACGCCACCCGTGATCCGATTGCCGCACTCGATTTTGTCATGGATTCGCGGGATCAGGCGTTGTTCGTCCTCAAAGATTATCATGCGTTCATCAAAGATGTCACGGTGACACGCCGCCTCCGCGACCTGACGACGGCTCTCAAAACCAGTTACAAGACGCTGATAATTTTGGCTCCGATGCTCCAATTGCCGACGGAGTTGGAAAAAGAGATCACCGTTGTAGATTACGGACTGCCGGACATCGAAGATTTGGATCGCATTCTGGAGGGCATTATTCAGGCGGTCAAGGACAATCCGCAGGTAGATACCAAACTTGATGAGATTGAGCGCGATCACGTCCTCAAAGCGGCACAGGGTTTGACGGCGGGAGAAGCAGAAAACGTCCTCGCCAAGTCGCTCGTCGAAAAGGGCAAGTTCGATGTGGATGTCATTTTGGGGGAGAAAGAGCAGATCATTCGCAAGTCGGGCATCCTCGAATACTATCCCTTCAACGAACAATTAGGTGATGTCGGCGGACTGGATTTGCTGAAGGATTGGATGGAAAAGCGCACGGTTGCCTTTACGGAGAAGGCGCGGGATTTCGGTCTACCGTCCCCTCGCGGCGTGCTGCTGTTAGGGGTTCAAGGCTGCGGAAAAAGTTTGAGCGCAAAGGCGATTGGAGCATTATGGCGTCTGCCCTTGTTACGCCTCGATGTCGGGCGCATTTTCGCCGGAATCGTCGGCTCTTCGGAAGAGAATATGCGAAAAGCGATTCGGGTCGCCGAGTCGGTGAGTCCTTGTATTTTATGGCTGGACGAACTCGAAAAGGGCTTTTCCGGCACGCAAAGCAGCGGGCAGTCGGACGGCGGAACCACCAGTCGTGTGTTCGGAACCTTCCTGTCTTGGATGCAGGACAAGAAAACCGCCACGTTCGTTGTCGCAACCTCCAACAACGTCGATTCACTGCCGCCGGAGCTGCTTCGTAAAGGGCGATTCGACGAGATTTTCTTTATTGACTTGCCCGCAACGAATGAACGCCACGAGATTTTCGAGATACATATCAGGAAGCGCAAGCGCGATCCCAAAGATTTCGATCTCGATGCCCTCGCCGATGCCACCCCCGGCTACTCCGGCGCGGAGATCGAGGCGGCAGTCATCGAAGCCCTTTATGATGCCTTCGACGATGACAAGCAATTGACAACGGAATCGATCCTTGGTGCGGTTCGCAACACATTTCCGCTTTCGATGACGATGCGCGAACGAATTGATGGATTGCGCGAGTGGGCAGAGTCCCGCGCCCGCCCCGCCTCTTCCGTAGTATCCGAAGATATGGGGACAATCGAGCGTCTGCTGATGGGCTTCAAGGAGAACAAGCCCGTTCCGTCGCTCCTGCCCGCCGCCCCTGTGGAGGAACCCGAAGCGGCAGAATAAAACGAAGCAAAGGAGAACGGCGCGATGGGATATTCCGATTTCAAGTTAAGCGAGATCACCCGAAAGTTTCACCTCGATATTGACGAAACCACCGATCTGTTCGCCGAAGTTTCGGAGGCAGTCCTGCGTCCAGAGTTCAAAGCACAACTCTCTTACTTTAGTCCATTGGCATTGCGCGTTTCTACCGAAAAGTCGCGCTCCGAGTTCATTATCGCTCCGATTCTGGCGGAATTGTGGCTCCTCAATGAAAGGCAGATTGGTATCCTTTCCGGTGTGGAATTCGATGTTGATGCCACGCAAGGCTTGAATGGCTTTTGCGACTATATTATTACACGTTCGCCGGAATTGATCCTCGTTCGTGCGCCAATTCTGATGATGGTC
>CAZPZP010000695.1:0-2754 GCA_964591025.1 uncultured Chthonomonadaceae bacterium | reverse complement strand
TGTATTGGGCGTTGTTTGCAGGGGCGGCAGGACACACATACGGCTGTCATCCGATCTGGCAAATGGCTCGCCCGGATCGCAGTCCGTTTTCCTCGTGCCGCCGAACGTGGCAGGAGGCTCTGAAACTTCCGGGTTCCGGTCAGATGCAGCACGGACGTTTTCTTGTCGAGTCGCGTCCCTACTTCTCACGCATTCCCGACCAATCGCTGATCACTTCGGAAATCGGTGAAAATACGCATCATATCCAAGCTACTCGTGACGCCGAAGGGACGTATGCGTTCGTATATATCCCATCGCCCAAAGAGTTCACCGTCCATACCGGCAAACTGACCGCACCGAATCTCGTCGCGTCATGGTATGATCCACGCACTGGAAAAGCGGAACGGTTCGATGAGTTCGCCAACACGGGATCGAAGACATTCAAGACACCCGCGCTCGGTCCCGATTGGGTTTTGGTTTTAGACGATGTAACCCAAAAGTATCCCACACCGGGCAAAAAATCGCGCTGAATCTCATCATGGTAAGGAATTAAGATGTCTGAACTGAACCAAATCGGGCAAATCTCGCTGACAATAAACGATGTGGACGCCGCCGCAGGGCTATTGATCCCAATTCCGATAGGATAATGAGAGAATAGGAGACGCAATGAGTACTCTCACATTAGAGCGTAATTTCTCCGATGAAGACGCTCAAGAACCTGACACCGGATTACGAAAGCATCTTTGGACAGTAACGGAAGTTTATCGGGCAATGGAGTTGGGACTGTTTGGTGCGCCAACAGACAGACTCAATATGGAGTTGATCGAAGGAGAATTGATCGAGAAAATGCCGCAAGGTCGTTCCCATGGAATCGCTGTTTTGGAGATACCGCCCCTTCTCATGCAAGCGTTTGGGGCAGGGCATCACGTCAGCACACAGTTGCCGCTCAATATCAACCAGATCACCAACCCTGAACCGGATTTGATGGTCGTTGTCGGCAAGCCGCGAGACTATAAAACACATCCGACTGCCGACAAGGTCAAACTCGTTGTCGAGGTTTCCGATACGACATTGCGGCAGGACAGAATCACGAAAGTCCGCCTGTATGCTCAAGCGGGAATTACTGAGTATTGGGTTCTGATGCTGAAGAGCCGTCGTCTGGAAGTGCGGCGTGACCCCATTCTCTTAGATTCCAGAACTGGAGAATTCGGCTATCAGTCTCTGACGGTGCATACCGAAAGCGATGTGGTTTCGCCACTTCATGCCCCGAAAGCAACAATCGCCGTCGCTGACCTTTTGCCACCAGCGAGCGAAGAATAAAGGAAGAACAAACTTATGGAACGCAGACCCTACGGAAACTCAGGACGCGAACTCTCTCTCGTTGGATTGGGAGGCGTTGTTTTTTGCAGCGCGAACCAAAACGAGAGCGACGCCCTTGTCGCCGAAGCGATAGATCGCGGTGTCAACTATTTCGATGTTGCACCGAGTTATGGAACCGATCAGGAAACGGAGATCAAACTCGGCGGGGCGTTAAAGGGCAAGCGTGACGGCGTGTTCGTCGCGTGCAAAACCATGGCACGCACTCGCGAAGGCGCACGCATGGAACTCGAACGCTCCCTGCGTCATCTCCAAACCGATCATGTCGATCTCTATCAACTTCATGCCATTACCAGCGTGGAAGAAGTCGAAACGGCATTGGGAGTCGGCGGCGCAATGGAGACGATATTACAAGCCCGCGACGAGGGCAAAATCAAACATATCGGTTTCAGCGCACACTCGCACGAAGCAGCACTGAGGGCATTCGAGTTGTTCCCCTTCGAGTCGGCTCTGTTTCCGGTCAACTTCGTCACTTACCAAGAGGGCAATTTCGGCAATCAAATCATGGCAAAAGCCATCGAAAAGGGCGCGGCACGCTTGGCACTCAAAGCGATGGCACGCACCAACTGGGAGCCAAACGCCGCACGCCCGTATCCGCACTGCTGGTACGAGCCGATTGACGATCCGCATTTTGCCGAACTCGCCTTTCGCTTTACGCTCTCCGAACCTGTGACGGCTGCCGTTCCGCCGGGCGATCCGCGCCTGTTCCGTATGGCAATGGAATTCGCCGAACGCTTCAAGCCGCTCGAAGCCGCCGAACGCGCCGAACTCAGTGCTTATGCTCGTGGTCTCACGCCAATTTTCAAGGCAGCATAGCGAATTATGCCGTATAATAAGGGGAAGCGCACAACAACGCGCTTCTCTTTTTGCTTCTGAAAGGAGGCATCATCATGGCAAACACACCCTGCGTCCAAGATCAAGGTCTCTATTCTGAGATTCCCGATTCGGGAGTATATATCAAATCGTTTGTAGAAGCCTATCATCGTCTCGGCGGCGACTTGGAAGTTCTGAGAACCGGCTTCACCTTGGAACCGTGGCAACTCTATGCGGCGATGGCGTTTTATTGTGCCAACAAAGAACTTTTCGATGCGGAATATGAGCGGCTTTTGGAGCGACGACGGAATATACCGCAATCCGCATTTGTAAGCGATGAGGTAAAAAGGGCGTGGTCAGCGAGCTTGTTAGCTCAATCTGTAGAGGGTAAGGAGGCAACAGACGAAGAGATGGATGCCGACTTGGAGAGATTAAGTTGATGCTCAGCTCGGCTCAAAAATATTTGCCCGACACGAATATCATTGTCCATCTTGTGCGTCAAAACTTATTGTCCCAATGGATACAAGCGAACTATCCCCTTGCGCCCACTGATCCTGCGCCAATCGTAAGCATTGTGACACTTGG
>CAZPZP010000694.1:0-2760 GCA_964591025.1 uncultured Chthonomonadaceae bacterium | reverse complement strand
ACTTTAGTCGCCCGATGAGAGTGGAAGAACTATTTTTTCGTAAATCCCTTAAGGTCGCAAAAACAAGCCCCCGCTTTCTTGGATTCCGAGAAAGCGGGGGCTTGTTTTTGCGTCGTGGAAGAGTTTAGTTTTTGATTTGGGCGACGCGGATACGGTTGAGAGCGCGTTCGAGGTCTTTGCGGACTTCTTCGGCGTTGATGCCGGGAGCCGCAAGCATCTGACGCGCTTGCTCTGCTGATTCTCTGGCGCGGTCAACATTGATCTCGTCGGAGAGTTCAGCGGAGTCGGCAAGCACAAGAACTTTTTCCCGCGTGACCTGCAAAAATCCGCCGCCCGTCGCAACAAACGCTTCGCGCCCATCGGCAAGAACCAACTTGATCAAGCCGGTTTCCAACTCCGACAGCATTGGAGCGTGTCCCGCCATAACGCCAAATGAGCCTGCGACGCCCGGCGCACGTACCGACTGCACCATCTCGGAGAATACCTGACGCTCTGGCGTGACCATTTCAAATCGAAAAGTAGATGCCATTGTTTTACGATCCCTTTACTTCATTGATTGGGCTTTTTCGACCGCCTCATCAATGGTTCCGACCATATAGAACGCCTGTTCCGGCAGATCGTCGTGCTTGCCTTCGAGAACTTCCTTGAACGAGCGAATGGTCTCTTTGAGCGGCACATAGCGACCCGGCTGCCCCGTGAACTGCTCGGCGACATTGAACGGCTGCGACAAGAACCGCTCGATGCGGCGGGCGCGAGCAACAACAAGGCGGTCATCGTCGGAGAGTTCATCAATTCCGAGAATGGCGATAATGTCCTGAAGTTCCTTATAGCGTTGCAGAATCTGCTGAATTTGTCGGGCGATTTCGTAATGCTCCTCCCCGACGACGTTGGGCTGCAAAATGCGCGAGGTCGAGGCGAGCGGATCGACGGCAGGATAAATGGCTTTCTCTGCGACGCGGCGATCCAGATAGATATAGGCGTCGAGGTGAGCAAAGGTTGTCGCCGGAGCCGGATCAGTCGGGTCGTCGGCAGGGACATAGATCGCCTGAACCGAAGTAACCGAACCCTTTTTTGTGGACGTGATGCGCTCCTGCAAGCCGCCCATCTCCGTACCGAGCGTCGGCTGATAACCGACAGCACTGGGAATACGTCCGAGCAGTGCCGAGACTTCCGCACCCGCCTGAACGAACCGGAAAATGTTGTCCACGAACAGCAGCACGTCCTGCCCTTCGACATCGCGGAAGTATTCGGCAATCGTGAGGGCGGAAAGAGCAACACGGAGACGCGCTCCCGGCGGCTCATTCATCTGTCCGAAAACCATGGCGGTTTTGGTGATAACGCCCGACTCTGTCATTTCCAGCCAGAGGTCGTTGCCTTCGCGAGTGCGCTCGCCAACACCGGCGAACACCGAAAAGCCGCCGTGTTCGGTGGCGATATTGGTAATCAGTTCTTGAATCAGAACCGTTTTGCCAAGCCCTGCGCCGCCGAACAGTCCGATTTTACCACCCTTCAAGAAGGGCGTCAGAAGGTCAACGACTTTCAAGCCGGTTTCGAGAACTTCCTGCGCCGCGTTCTGGTCGGAGAACGACGGAGCGGGACGGTGGATCGCCCACGATTCGGCAGTGGTCACAGGACCTTTGCCGTCAATGGCTTCACCGAGCAGATTGAAGACGCGCCCCAACGTTTCGCGTCCGACTGGCACGGTGATGGGAAGTCCTGTATCAACGGCGGGCATTCCGCGTACAAGCCCGTCGGTAGTGGACATGGCGATACAGCGTACAACGTCGTTGCCGAGATGCTGTGCCACTTCGACGGTGAGATTGATGCCTTTGGAAGCGTCGGTAATTTTGACGGCGTTGTTGATGGCGGGCAGGTCGCCATGAGTGAAGCCAATGTCAACAACGGGTCCGAGAATCTGAACAAGCTGTCCGGTTCGGACGGACACTGCGGAGGCAAGGGTCGTTGCCATAAAATGCTGCTCCTTGTTCGCCCCAAGTGCGACGCCTTCATTTATAGCGCGGGCAATCGTCGGTGTTGAGGCAGAACGAAACGGTTGAAAAACTTTGTGAGGTTATTCACATTCTCTCTATTGTAGCAGTTTTGGGGCAAGAAACGCAAGACTCAAAGCCCCGTCAAATTTCGTTCTTTTTGCTGCGCGGAGGCTTTTCAGTTGGTGTGAGGAGATTGCTGCTGTTGGGAATGGACGGCATGGCGGCGCGGAGCAAAGTATCAGGCGTCGCCGCTTGCTGAGACGCCCGCAAAAGCGTTGTATCGTGCTTTACCTGTTCTTGAATTTCAAGAAGCGTGTCGAGACAATCTTTCGCCGATTGAACGACGCAATCGTGCTTCCATACCGCCGTATGATATGTTTCGAGTAGTTGTCGAATTACCGTTATGGAGGGCGTATGTCCCATTGTCTTGATCAGACGCAAGATTGCCAAGCGAAAGGTCGAGCTATTCTTGACGGTATCTGTGGTATCTATAGGCAAATCCAGCAAATAGCGATGCAGTAAACCATATTCTTTTTCGGTGAGCAAAGCGGAGTTGTCGACGGTCATAGTGTTAAGATACTGAGACAATCGCTCCAGTGTTTTGCCGAGATGCTTTTTATGCTGCGGGGTTGTCGCTTGAATGAGGCAGGGAACGAGGCGCAGATCGTCGAATGCGAGCATTTTGGGTAGAAGTCGAGCATAACCTACACGCCATTGCCAATGTGTGCCGCCTAAAATACAAAGCAAAATGGTTGACAAGTAGATGGTA
>CAZPZP010000693.1:0-2763 GCA_964591025.1 uncultured Chthonomonadaceae bacterium | reverse complement strand
CGCAAGGCGTTTTTGAGCGCAAATTCCAACAACCCTCAACAGTTACGAATTCCCCGGTTAGCACAAACGCCTGTCCTGCGGACAGTCCCGTCTCTCGGTGCTTCTCGCAGCCCGATTCTGCGGAGAATATCGAGGCAACTTCCTGACCCCTATTCCGCGATTATTGAGCGAAACGCGGCGAGAGCAAGCAGGGCGCATTCTACAGGGAAAGCGTTCTGTTGGTGTGTTTGGAGATGAGCGAGGACGGTTTGAGGCAAGGGCAAAGAGGCGGAAAGTTGAGAGCCAACGGAAGCCAGCACGCTCACAAATTCCCCATAGTTGCCGCCAACGTAATATCCCAACGCCGAATCCAACTTCGTAGAAACCGAGTCGTCGCGCAGACGTTTTTGAGCGTCTTGGAGAATACGAGAGACGGACGTATCGCGGGCAAACGACTCTTGAGAGAGCAGGGAATAGAGCAAGTCGCCTGCGTCGAGAAGCGTGCCGAGTGCGCTGGCGATTTGGCGGCGAGCGAGCGGTGAGTCGAGGGCAATCAGATTGTCGAGGAGACGCGGCACGGCATCGGTGACGTTTTGGCGGGCAAGGGCATCGGCGAGCGCGGCGAGATAAGTCGGGTCATTGGGCGAAGCTTCGAGTGCGGACAGCAACGCTTCTCCTGCCTCAGACGACAGGGGCAGACTGCCCAATGCCCGCGCCAATGCCAAACGCAGAGGGGGCGGCGTCAACTCGGCACGCAGACACGCGGCAAACAACGGAACTGCCCGCAAGTCTCCAGCCTGCGCCAACGCCTCTGCCGCCCGCTCCGCAATCTCCTCATCGGACGCATCGTAGAAGATTTCTCGCAAGGACGCGGCAGCATCTTCCCCGCCCAACAGCCCCAACGCTTCGATGGCGGCGAACCGCTCTCGGCGCGACACGGTCAACGCAGGGGAACGCATCAGAGAGATCAACGCGGAGACAGCACGCGGATCGCCGATCTGCCCCAATGCCTTGACAACGGTTTCGACCATTCCTGCCGCCGGGTCGTTCAACACTTGGAGCAGGGCGTCGGTTGCGCCCCTGTCGCCGATTTCGCCCAAAGCATACGCCGCCTCTTCACGCACGGCGAGACTCGGATCGTTGAGTGCGGCGATCAGTTCGTTGGTGGCGAGGCGCGTGCGTGTCTCGCCTAAAACTTCCATTGCCCGCAATCGCCCTTCCTCATCGCCGCCCTGCTGTAGTCGCCGAATGTGCATCCAAGAGCGCGGATTGGCACGCCCGATCTGCTGCAAAACCTCTCGCGCACTGACCGCGTGCGTATCTTCGACGCGCCGTAGAAACAACAGCGAAACCAAACGCAAAATTGCTGCGATAAAAAAGACGACGTGGAAATTCTGAAGTTCAATGCCTAAGAATTGCCCGCGCCAATCGCCTAACGCACTCATGAGCAGACTGCCCAATAGCGGCGCGACACCGCCCGCAAGCCCTGCAATCGCCGCCATCGTCGCCACATACACCGGAGTTTTCTCCGGAGGACTGAGGCGAATGAGCAAATTGAACTGAGCGATACCGACTCCTGCCCAAAAGAATCCGCCTGTCACGCTCACCATGAACACCAGAAAGAACATTGTTCCGGGCGCAAGGGGATTGGTCAATATCCAATAGAGCGGCAGGGTAAACGTCCCGAAGACGCCGATAGCGAGCAGAGGCTTACTGCCGAATTTGTCCGCGAGATAGCCCCACAACACCATCGAGCCGAGACTTGCCAAACTTGTGAGGGTGGCGAAGATTTGGAGCGGCACATAACTGAGGTTGAGATGCTGCAATGCCCACACGATAAAGAACGGCGCGGCAAAAAACTGCCCCAAGCCCAACATGGCATTGAACCCGATCAGGCAGCGGAAGTTCTGGTCGGCAAACGGAGCGCGATAGTAGTTGAGGACGCCCGCAAGCCCTGTCGGAGTCTCCTCGTTTTTGGGCGCGATATAGCGCGGCGGTTCCGGTTGGCGCATCAGGCAGATGAAGGCGAGCAATCCCCCAAGAACACCGACACCGAACAACACGCCGAATCCTATCGCCTCGTTGTGGCTTTTGCGAGTCGCGGCATCGAGAAACCACGCGGCGGGCAGACCGATGAGCATTCCGACGAACCCCGCGATCATATTGCGCCGGGCGAAATAACGTCCGCGATGGTCGGGCGGAACAAGGTCGGACATCCACGACAGATACGCCGGAATCGGCACATTCATACAAATATAAGAGAGCGCGAAGAGGAGCAGAAACGGATACAGCGAGCGTTCGCGCCCCAGCATGAACGGCAAGAACAATATGGGAAGCCAGAGAGTGCGCCCGATGATCGAGAACAACCCGGTGAAGGGTTTGCGTGCCGAAAGGCGTTCGCCGAAATAGGAGGATACGAGTTGGATGAGACCGGCAAAGGTAGGAATGGCGGTGACGACGCCAATAATGCCGGGACCCGCACCGAGCCACAGCGCGAAGCCCGTGAGATACACGCCGCCCGTCAGCGTTGCCCATATCGTTGCATAACTCGCCTCGTAGGTGGCGGTTCTCAGTCCCTGCAACACTTCCAGACGGTTGAGTTCTCGCGGTTCCGACAAATCGGTTGCCCTCCCGCGCTAAGTGTACCACAGGGAGGAAGAAGAGGAGAAAAGGAGAAGGGGGGAAATTTTTATGTCTCTGCAAAATCGTGCAGGAATACACCCTCACACAAACGAACTCCTGTCCTGAAACGCAACGACGCGCCTCATTCATCACCCGCAGTAT
>CAZPZP010000692.1:0-2781 GCA_964591025.1 uncultured Chthonomonadaceae bacterium | reverse complement strand
CAATTTCTTTCTTATGTTGAGGACGTGCGACGCAAATTTCGCACAACCAGAGAGATTATAGCACCGCATCGGGTGCAAGGAGAATAGTATTTTACTGCGTTTGATCTTGTGTGCCATGTGCCTTTTTGCGGCAGCCTCCGTTTCCGCGCAGAGTATGCCGCAGTTCGATTTTCGGAAGTCGGAAACGGTCAAGGAATGGACGGCAGTCCACGATACCGCCCCGCTCGAAAGCACGCCCGACGGAATGCGAATCGCCGTCGTGGGGAGTGATCCCTACATCGGGGGCAATCCTCACGATTATCCTGCCAATACGCCGCTTTGGATCACGATACGTCTCAAAGCCTCATCGTCGGGAATGGGACAAATTTTCTGGGCAACAGCGCAAAAAGGGACAAATGAAGCCGATTCCGTGCGGTTTCCGGTTCCCAAAAAAGCCGATTGGCAGGAGATACAGGTTCCGCTTCCGATATTGGGCAAGGCAACAGCCTTGCGATTCGATCCGCCCGGCACAACCGGCGATACCGTAACAGTTGCTGCATTCACCTTCGCGCCGCGTATCATTTTTGCACCGCCGAAATGGGAAAAGCCGACACCGCCCGCACTCGGAGACAAGCCTTATGAAGTCACATCAGGGCGCGTCACTCTGACTCATTCGCGCACACAAGCCTATCAGTATCAAGTCACCGTTGGCGGCGTCCCGATGGCAATGGGCAATACCAAACCCATGATCGGTTACATCGCAGAGAAGGGCTTGACATGGCAGACGCTCGATCCAACGCTTGCCGAAATCCGGCGCAAAGGCAATACTCTCACTGTCACTTCGATTCACAACGATTACGACGGCGAACGCTGGACAATCACGCAAAAATTCGCGCCGTCCTCGCAAGAGAACGCGATATTTGTCGAGACAACGGTTCAAGTTTCTGCGCCGCGTGTGGCACTCTATCTGCCCATTGTGACTCTGCTTGCGGGCGTTGGAACCTTTGGCGGAACCAAAACGCAGGCGATTTTTCCCGGCTTGGAGTATCTCGACAAAGACGAACCGAGCAGCAGCGAGGCGGACATCGTTGGCGAGGGCGCGAAACGGCAGGTTCCCGATACCGCCAAAATCACGATCCCGGTGATGGCAGTCCTGAAAAGTGGCAATATCATCGGGCTTCATTGGAAACCGGACGCCGACTTATCCGCCGTATTCGATTCGCCGGATCGTCAATTTGGAAGCGGCGGGCATTCGATGGGCTTGCTGTTTCCCGGCTCCGACGGACAGAATCGGCAGGAAGACAGCCTGCTTCCCTATAGAGGCAAAGCGATTCTGCCGGATAAGCCGCTCCTTTTCCGTGCTTCGATTATTGGAACCGTTGGCGCAGATAATATTATTCCGGCGGTCAAGCAAGCCGTCGCCATCGGCATGGGCTTTCCTCTCAAGCCGGACACACTCGACTGGAACAGTTATGCGAAACTCACCGTCAGCGGCTGGCTCGATTCGGCGATTCATGACGGCGACAATTTCCGCCATGCGTATCCCGGCAGCTTCCCCGCCCAACCTGCCGCCGATGCCGGAATGCTCCTCGATTATCTCGCCGCCTATGCTGGTGATGCCAAACTTCGAGAACGCGCCGCCGATGCCGCAAAATCCGCACTCAAGGCAGTGGCTCCCGCTGAACTGAACTCTGCAAACGTCGGGCATATCCCCTCACCTGCCGCCGCACTCGTCTACAAAGCCACAATGCCCGCACTCGTCACAGCCGAAACTAATGCCCGGCGACTGCTCACAAGATTCGAGGCGGACGGCACGGTTCCGTTCCGCAAGTCGCCGAATGGACTGGATTATGGCAGGACACATTTTGCGCGCGATGCCAACGGATTGACCGCGCAGGTCGTTCGGGTTCAACTGGAAAACGCGCTCTTTTGCGGCAATCAGACACTGATCGCGGCAGGGTTGGAGAGGCTCGACCTGCTGACGAAGCGATTTGCCAATACGGTTCCGCGTGGGGCGCAGACGTGGGAGGTTCCGCTTCATACGCCCGATATTCTCGCGTCGGCACATCTGCTTCGCGCCTATACACTTGCCTATGAGTTGACCGGCAAACCTGCCCATCTCGAACAGGCGAAATACTGGGCATGGACAGGCGTCCCGTTTGTCTATCTTGTCCGACCCACAAAAGACTCTGTCGGCGTCTACAGCACCATCGCGGTTTTGGGGGCGACGCAATGGATCGCCCCAAACTGGATGGGGCTTCCGGTGCAGTGGTGCGGCTTGGTCTATGCCGACGCGCTGTACCGTTTTGCACAATATGACTCTACTGAAAACTGGCACAAATTGGCGAATGGAATCACTGCATCGGGGATTCAACAGACGTGGCAAGCCGAAACAGACAAGGAGCGAGTCGGATTATTGCCGGATTCGTTCAACTTACGCGCCCAAATTCGCAACGACGCGGCGATCAATCCTGCGACGGTGATGGTCAACGCCCTGCGCTTCTACAACAAACCCGCGCTCTATGATTACCGCGTTTTTCGTTCGCACCGCGTCATTGTTCACGCGCCGGGACAAATTGCGAAAGTTGTGGAAACCAAAGACCGGATTGAATTGGAGGTCACTTGTTGGAAGCAGGGCGAACAGGAGTTATTGATCACGGGCGTGAAATCGGGAACCAACGCGCTTCTAAACGGCGCACCAATCAACGCGGTTCCAAACGATAAGGGACAGTGGATTCTCTATATCACGGGCAAAACGACGATTACTATTGAGTTTTGAGGCGGAGATTACGTGTAATCGGG
>CAZPZP010000691.1:0-2785 GCA_964591025.1 uncultured Chthonomonadaceae bacterium | reverse complement strand
CGAAGCGCGAAGAGGCTTAAATTTGTCTAAACGTGAGAAAAGAGGAGAGCGCACTCTCTTCCTATTTCAGTGTGGTGTGAATGTGCGGGTAGTGTCCCATCAGACCATCGCGTAATTCCACCACACGCCCACTCACCAACTCCATATCCCGCTGAAAATAGATCGGGATGATCGCGGCTTCGTCTATGGCGATCTGCTCGGCTTGCTGATAGAGTTTGGCGCGTTTTGCCGTGTCCTGCGAGACATCCGCCTCATTGCAGAGCCTATCGAGTGTCGCGTTGCTATAGCCCTGCCCGTTGTTGGGGTGATCCCAACTCCCGTCGGGCAGTTTGCGACTGGTATAAAGCAGCGTCGAGATGAAATTCTGTGCGTCGAGATAGTCGGCTCCCCAGCGCAGGTGAGACAGCGGCATGGATTTTGCCGTGCGCTGTTTGAGGAATTCGCCCCATTCCGTCGGGCGCAATTGCACCGTAATTCCCAAGTTCGTTTTGAGTTGCTCTGCAAAGACTTCGGCGGTGGTGGCAACGTGCGGATAGTCGTTGCGGTAGGTCAAAGTCAGCGTGGGAAATCCCTGCCCGTTGGGATAGCCCGCTTTGGCGAGATAGGCTTTGGCTTTGGACGGATCGAAGGCAAGCGGCTTGACGTTTGGATTGTAGCCGAAGACGCCGGGCGGCATCACACTGTCCGCCTTATCTGCCTGATTCTTCATGCCGAGACGAATGGCGTCTGTCTTATCAACGGCATGAGCGAACGCCAGCCGCACTTCCAGTTTCTTGAACGGCGAATCGTCGGGATAGGAATTCAGGGCGAGATACCACGTCGCCGCCCGTTTGAATGTCTTGAGGTCGGGCTTGAGTTTGGGGTCGGCGTTGACGCGATCCAAGTCACGCGGCGATACGTCCACAATATCGAGCGCACCGGACGCATAGGAATTGATGCGGGTTGCGCCGTCTTTGATGATCGGGCGTTCGATTCCGTCAATTTTGGGCTTGCCTCCATGATAATCGGCAAACGCAGTCAAGGTCACTTTCGAGCCGCGCTGAAATCCCGTCAGCTTGAAGGGACCGGTTCCAATGGCGGGCTTTTCGTCGAGTATCTCTTTGCCTTCGCCAACCGCCTCTTTGCACACAACATAGGCGCAGGGATAGGTCATATTGCCAATCCAATACGGGCGCACCGTGTCAATGGTAATTTGCAGTGTATGGGAATCAATGACCTTGACACCGGGAATATCGCTGGCTTTGCCCGTCTGCCGCTCTTTGACGCCGACAATATCAGTGAGATAACCAATCGTTGTCGAGGCAAGTTTCGGATCACAGGCGCGTTCGAGACTGAACTTGAAATCGTCGGCAGTCATCTCGCGCCCATTGTGGAATTTCACGCCCTTTTTGAGATGAAACGTATAGGTTTTGCCGTCGGAACTCGTCTCCCATTTTTCGGCGAGGTTTGGTTCAATCTCGTTCTTCGGACTCCAGCGCACCAATCCCTCGAACACCTGATACACCAGATCGATGGTGGTTCCGTCCTCGACTTTGCCCGGATCGAGGGTTGTCGGTTCCGTCGTCAGAGCGTAGCGCAGAATGTTGCCTCCTCCGCCATTTGCCGTTCCTGTGGCTCCAGTTCCATTGGCGGTATTAGGATTGCCCGTCGTGCAGCCGCTTAGGACGAGCATTGCACCGAGACCAGCAAGCGAAAGTGTGAAAACGTGATGGGTGTATAAAAAACGTCGTTGCGTCATGGGTTCTTTCCTCTCAAATCCTCAGATTAACGGGCGAGTATTCGCCTTTTTGTCTCCAAAATCCTTTTTTGTTGGAAACGTGATATACTAACGTGTGTCGCGGCGATAATGAAAAGGGTAGCCACCTAACGTGTCGTTCGCAAATTCAGGGAAACTGTGGAGGCTGTCTGCTGTGCCAGTTGCAACCAACTTTGCGGATACGACAGCAAGAGACACGCATTATGTGGCACACGGTTCTGAATTAGAAACCTCAACTCCTGAAGAGTATGAAGATAAAGCACGAGCCTTTCTATGTGCTGCGCTCACAGACAATCCCGAAATCGAGGAAGGGACACGCACCAACGGTGAAATTCTTCGTTATCACAAAAGTGCCAATGAATTCGCTGTGATGCAGCCTGACGGTACGATCAAAACCTATTTCAAGCCGATGCGAATAGCCGACGCGCCTCCAAATTATCCGAGACGCAAAATGCACGGTGAACCGACCAATTACGATTACTTTTTGAGAGAGTGTAAACGCTAATGAACTTCCCAACAGCCATTTGTCCAATCTGTGGGTATGATGGTTTTGACCATACACCTGAAAAATACGAAATTTGCCCTTCTTGTCTTTTCGAGTTTGGAATGAGTGATGCAGATTGGACTCATGAGGAGCTACGACAGGACTGGATCGCGCAAGGGGCAAAATGGGCATGGGGCAGTCAGGAAATTCCCTCGCCCGCTCATTGGTCTGCCATCCGCCAATTATGTAATGTCGGTTACCACGTAACGAACAGCGATCTGAGTGCCATCAACAAGGACGAAAAGATGACGGCGGAATTGACGCGATAATTTGTAAAACCATAACCCTCAATACGCTTCCACAGCATTTTTGCCTCACGCGGTGCAGTGTTCCAAGGCAGTAATTCTCGTTGCGTCATGGGTTCTCTCCTCTCAAATCCTCAAATTGACGGGCGAGTATTCGCCTTTTTACGCTTAAATTCCTTATAGATAAGACCTCTTGCGTAAGTCGGGTACAAGAACGTACCCGACTCAAAAACAGCCGTC
>CAZPZP010000690.1:0-2791 GCA_964591025.1 uncultured Chthonomonadaceae bacterium | reverse complement strand
TGCACCTTCGTAAACCTCATTTAGCGCAGGGCGGTTTGTGGGGCGGCGGTCACTTTGAGCAGTGCCATCGTCGCCCAGCAGGTTCCCGCGAACGAACTGTACTGTGCCTCACCATGCGGGAATCCCCCATCCATATAGGTATTCGCTGGCGTCGCCCGCTTCATCACATACCACGAGCCGTCTTCATCCTGCGTCCGTAGCAGATAATGCACGCCGCGCTGATAGGCGGGTTCATTGACCGATTGACCGCCGCCAACGGCGAGCGCGTAAAGGGCTAATCCCGTCGCGTACGCATCGCTACGCAGTGTCGGTAGCTGCGACCAGCCTCCGTCGGCTCGTTGTGCCGCCAGCAGTTCACGCCTCGCTTTGGCTCTTTCGGCGTTCGTCGCACCCGCCCATTTCAATCCCAGCAGCCGCGAGGCTTTGTCTTCGGCATTCGGCGTCGGCGTGGTGAGCAGCCACTGTTTCGCACGTTCCATATTCTTGGCGATTTTGTCTGGTTGCCCATACGCTTGTAGAATTTGCAGGTTCAAGGCGGTTGTCGTCACATAACTGGATTGCATCGGTTCGCGATTGAACCCGAATTTCCAACTGCCTTCCGGTGTCTGCTGTTGGGCAAGAAACTGCGCTAACTCCGCAAAGCCGGGGTTCGCCGGAACACCATTGGCGATAGGTGCACCGAAAATATAGCCCGCGCCGATGGCGAAGTCACCGATGTCCACCGCCGGAATCATCTTTCCGATGTGCGGGTTTTCGAGTGCCTGATGGATAAACACCGCACTCTGTTGTCCCTCTTCGCCGATGTGTTTCATGGTGTTGCCCATGAGTTCTTTATCCACCAGAAATCCGCGCTGTGCCGCATATCCCAGCGTCATCATGCCCAATCCTTGATGATGGCACGACACGCATTTCGCCTGAGCCGCAAAGGCTTTCATGCTCTTTTGCATCACCATCAGGCTGTTCGCAATGGCTTTGGAGACACTGCGCGGTTGAGCAAACGCAATGTTTTGGAATGATGTATCCTGTGCGCCGAATTTGCGGAGCAGCCCCGCCGCGTCTTTGTAGCCTCTCGACTGAGCAAGAGCAAAGGCAGACTTGCCGTTGTTATCTTTCACCGAGGCATCTGCGCCACTCTTGAGCAAACGACTGACAATCGTTTTGTCGCCATTGTAGCGGGCAGTCAACAGCAGAGCGGTTGCGCCCTGCTTGTCTTTCGCGTGGACATCGGCACGATTTGCGAGCAGTACGTCCACGGTTTGAGACCAGCCGTTCATGGCGGCATAAAGCAGAGCGGTGCGCTTGTGGCTGTCTGCGGTGTTGATGTTTGCTCCGCCTTTGATCAGGGCTTGGACGGTGGCAGTCTGACCCAAGCGTGCCGCATAAATTAACGATGTCGCACCGTCGGTGTCCTGCGCGTTGGGGTCGCACTTTTGCTGCAACAGTCGTTCGATCAAATTCACATGACCGTTCGCTGCCGCCAGCATCAGCGGACTGGCTTTGTCCAAACGGGAGGGATCGGGCTTGACTCCCTTATCGAGCAGCCACAGGGCGATCTTCTCGTTGCGCCCCAATTCCGCAAAAGTGAGGGCAGAGCCGTAAATGCTGTCATCGTCGGATTTCGCGCCTTGAGCAAGCAGCGTTTCGACGATCTCTTGATTGCCGCACATGGCAGCCCACATCAGCGGGGAAAAGTCGAGCCAGTTGCGAGAATTGGCATCTGCGCCTTGAGCAAGCGAACGCTTCACGCCCGCCGCGTCGTTGTCCCGAATGGCAATGAACAGTTCGGCTCGCTTCAGTGCGGCAGATTCCTGCGGTGTCTGCGCCGTAGCGAGAAGAGTGAATGTAGGAAGAATGAATGTAGCGAGCAAAGCAAAAACGGAAATCAGTAGTCGCGTCATGGTGAACCTCACTTAAGCTCCTGTAAAAAACGTCGTTGTCTCTTACACCACAGTCTTCTCTCACGATACGAGAAATTCTCTTGAACGAAGGGGATATTTGGGAAACGTCCCTCGCTTCAAAGTGGTGTAAGCAAGGCGACAATAGGGTACACCGAAGAAGCACTTTTCCGATGTGAGAAACGTAACAGTTCCGCTGTGAAAAATTCAACACAGGAGGGTTTAGCACCATATAAAACGAGGCTCATCTCTCGAAGCCTAATCTCATTTGACCGTTTGGCGTGATGCTGTCTGCTACGCTATAATGATAAATATGAACTGAGGAGAAAGAAAAATGAACATCACTCCGCAAGCCGTGCCGCAGAAGAAAAATCACGGACGCGAGCAACAAGAAGCGCAACTCGCAGATTCTTGAATTCGAGCGACGTATTGCGGAGTTAGAGCAAAAGCGACTCGAAGAGAAGCCAGAGATGAGTTTGGAAGCCAAACAAAGGATGGAGGACGCCTACATGAATTTTGTCGGCTCTGTTACCCAATTCGACAAAATATATCGGGAGGAACTGAAATATGTCGAACGCTATTTGCGTGGCGGCTGGACTCATCGCGTCCGGGCATGGGCGACGCGCAAACTGCCCGAAAGCGAGCAGGAGATTTTGACACAGAGCCGAAAAGCCAATCCGTAAAGATGACGAGTGCAGCTGAATACAAGCAAGGCGGTCAACCTAAATTGACCGCTTTTTTTGATTGCCCCGCATTTTGGTTTGGGGGAACAGGAAGCGGGTTTGCGCCGTCCTGTCGGACGGATACAAGACGCAGCGAAATGAATTGTTGCTGTCCAAACCTCGTTGCTGTGAATTTACCTCTTGTGCGGGCATTGAAAATACCCGGCACGATGG
>CAZPZP010000689.1:0-2808 GCA_964591025.1 uncultured Chthonomonadaceae bacterium | reverse complement strand
ACTCTGCAGATTATCTGCTGTTGTTTTCTGCTCCGATTGCGCCGCGTGCCGTTGTCGCCGCGAAACTTTTGGATGCCACTGTCACCAATTCCCTGCAATTTACGGTTCTCGGAATCCCTGCCATTGTCGCGTGTGCCGCTTCCGCACAAATCCCGTGGTGGGGCTGGCTCTTGCTTCCGCTTCTGATTTTGCTGTTCGTTCTGCTTCCGGCGTTACTGACCGCGCTCGGTTTATTGCTGGCATTGGCGATGTTCGGAATGCGGCGACTGCGCTCGGCGGTTGGGCTGATGAACGCGGTCATGGCGGTTATCGTCTGCCTCACGATTGTTTTGGAAGCGCACTATCTGCCAATCCGCACAGGGACGCTGGGAGCCAGTCTGTTCGAGCCGTCCATGATACAACGCTCATCTCCCGCCGCTCATTATGCGCCATCCTACTTTTTTGCGGAAATCCTGCTGGCGATGGCGGCACGCGATTTCGGCAGTTTGGCGCGTTCATTTGCGATTATCCTGATCTTGGTTGCGGGGCTATATGCAGCGTGCATTCTCCTCGGCGAGCGATTGCTGTCTGCCGCCAATGTCGCCGAAGAGAACGACGGCGGAACCATCGGAGCGAAAGACGACGGTACGGGAATTTGGGGAAAGTTGTTCGCGTCTCCCATAGCCGCACTAATTCGCAAGGACTTCCGGTATTTGCGCCGCGACAGTATGCTGCTGTCACAAATGACGATGCCGCTGATTTTGTATTTTGTGCCGTTTCTGTTGGCGGCAAACGATACGTCGCTGAAAATGCGTGATGAGATTTACGCCGCAACCGTGATGATGACCGGATTTATTTTGTTCATGCAGACGAGTATCTTGTCACTCTCTTCGATTGGGTTGGAGGGGCGCAGTTTTTGGATACTGCTCACGTCGCCGAATGCGCGGCGCAATGTGCTGATGGCGAAATTCCTGATGAGTACGATTTTCAGCGGTGGAACCGCTGTATTGCTCACTCTCTTTGCAGCGATCATGCTGTCCGTGCCGTTCGAACGCGCCCTCATTCAGTTGGGTTTGGTCATCACGACGGCGATTGCACTGTGCGGCTTGGGCGTCGGGATTTCGGCGGTGTTTCCGCGCTTTATCTATGAGAATCCGGCGCATCGGGTCAGTGCGTGGGGCTTAATTTTGGGCTTTTTTGGCTCAATGGCTTATCTGTTTCTTTCAGGCGTAATTGTCGGTGTCGCGTACTATCTCTGGCTTCAATTCGAGCTGGAGACCTATCGCCCGCTGATTCTCGGTATGGCTATCGCTTCGCAGTTGGTGATCACGATTATCGCCACAGTAATCCCCTTGTCCGCCGGAACCAAAAGTCTCGGAGAGTATCAGTGGGAACACTGAACAAACTCACGCGCCGCCAACTGACGACTCTGATCGTGGTCTGTTCGGTCACTCTTGCGCTAATTTTGCCTCCGCTCTTGCTCTGGCAGCAACGCGAAAAGAGGCAAACGCGCTCGCTCTCGAACCTGCGCCGTATCGCCCTCGGAACCCTGCTCTATGCTCAAGATTGGGACGGACGCACAATGCCGCCTGTCCAAAGGCTCCCTAATGGCAAAACGCTGACATGGGCAAACACCTTGATCGGCTATGGAGCCAATTCCGATGTGTTCCAAAATCCGGCGAATCCCCTCTCCGATCCCGCACCCAAAGACGCCAAACTCGGAAGCACGGTCAATACGGGCTATGCGATCAATCGGCGATTATGGGACACGTTCGCGAAAGGCGCGTTTCCGCTCGAAAACCTTGAGATTCCTGAAAAGACGGTTTTGGTGGTAGAGGCGGGCAATGCGTGGAGTCGGTTCGACAAGCCGGAAAAAGTCGCGTCTTTCGCGGCATTGACTTATAGCGATACAACGGACAGATGGAACGGCTTCGTTCTCTACCCTTCGCCGCATCGGGGCAGAATGGCGGTTGTCGCCGCCGATGGGCATACCGTTCTTGTTCGCGTCGCGCACTATAACAAAGAGATGCCGCACGATCCGCTATATGGGCGTCTCGGCGGCAATATCTACAACTGGAATGGCGGCTATCTTAACGGGCAGACAGACCGCCCGAACCGCGAATAACCTCCGGAGAATGCTCCTGTCCCTCAGCGCGATGCTTAGATTGTGGAGCAGCAGCCACAAGCGAAAGTCAGTTCAACAAGCGAATCGTGTTCATCGAGTCGCCCGGCATGATAGTGCGAAACGCGATTGGTTTCCGGGTCAAACAGCACAATATCGGGGATATTGCACGAGAGATAGAACGGCAAACTGACTTCTGTATCTTTCTTCTCATAACCCTTACTGAGAATCTCAATCACGACTTCGGGAATTTGGGTACACGCGGTCTCTTGTTCAATGGGTTCGTGGCAAAAAATAGAGAGGTCGGGGCGTTTGACGGAACCGTCAGGGAAATGAATCGTCAAATCCGCGACATGAACGCACACACAACCGCCCGCATCCTGATGGAGTGATTTTAGACTGGTGCGAATTGTGTCAATTTTGCGTTGGTGGCGGTAGACTGGAAACGCTTCCCACGTTGGAATGCCGTTGGTCATTTCCAGTTTGAAGCCGGAAGCATCGGCAAGATGCTCCATCGCATTATCGAGCAAGGGAAACAGCGTTTCCGTTTTTTTATCAAGCGTAGAGAATGCCACCCGTCGATTCTCCTATCGTGGAAATATGAGTGTATTAGACCTCTTGCAAGAGTCGGGTACAAGAACGTACCTTGCTAAAAAACAGCCGTCCTACGGACGAAATTCCCTTGCTCCTTGAGAGTGCGAAGCACG
>CAZPZP010000688.1:0-2810 GCA_964591025.1 uncultured Chthonomonadaceae bacterium | reverse complement strand
GCGAACGTATATGCCATTCCGCCGCCGATAATCAGAGTGTCCACTTTCTTGAGCAACTCCTCAATGACCCCAATTTTATCTTTGACCTTCGCGCCACCCAAAATCGCCACAAACGGGCGTTTCGGCTCGGTGAGTGCGCCGCCGAGATAATCGAGTTCTCGCTGCATGAGGTAGCCCGCGACACCCGGCAGGTGGTGCGCGACTCCCTCGGTAGACGCATGAGCGCGGTGAGCCGTTCCGAACGCATCGTTGACATAAATATCCGCCAATTCCGCCAAATTTCGGGCAAATTCGGGGTCGTTCGCTTCCTCTTCGGGGTGGAACCGGACATTCTCCAGCATCACCACTTGCCCGTTGTGCATCTGCGAGATCGCCTCTTTGACTTCCGCGCCAATATCATCATCCAATAATTCTACTGGCTGACCGATCAACTCTTCCAGTCGCGCAGAAACGGGTTCCAGCGTATATTTCGGCGTAATTCCTTTCGGGCGTCCGAGATGCGACATCAAAATCACCTGCGCCCCGCGATCCATCAACGCCTGAATTGTCGGCAACGCCGCCGTGATGCGCGTCTCATCGGTGATATGCCCGTGTTCGTCCTGCGGCACATTGAAGTCCACTCGCACCAAAACCCGCTTGCCCGCGACCTCAATATCGTCTATCGTCTTTTTATTCATGTTTAATCTTCTATCTCCCAATCCAGCCGCATGGCTTTTGCTTCTTTGCGCGTCAACCCCATGGCAAGAGTGACTTTGAGAGCCTTCTCGATACCACAAGATTTTTCATACGCGTCCATGATAATTTCCGAGCGTTCCAAGTTGGTTAGATGCTCCCACGTCTGCCAGATAACGTACAGGTGAACATTTTTGGCGGGGGAGTGCTGCACCTGCTCAATAAAAAGAGGTTCCTGCTCTCCCGGCGACGGTGTGGAAAATTCCTGTGCCAGCCGCTCAATCAAATCATGTGTTGGCGTTTGCTCCCGTTTGGGAGCGAATCTCACTGCTGACATCTTTCAACTCCAGAGTTTGGTGTAGTTTGTCCGTAACCAAGCCACACCGCGTAAAAATCGTTCTGCTTCGGCGGTTGCTACAATGGGCTGTCGGTAACGCATCTCAACCCACCACATTCCATATAAAGCGACAACTTCATTTTGGAATTCCAGAACAAATCCCGCAGGAAGTATTTTGCCTTGAACAGTCCATTCTTCTTCAATCAGGCGTGACCACAGCAATAGGCTATGATAACCTTCGTGAGGAACAGCGGGTGTGAGTGATCTGCCGCGAGTTCTTGCCGGTGCAAGGAACGGTTCGACGGGATCGAGCAAGGCTGCACCTCTCAACTGAAAGTACGCGCATTTGAGCCACATCTCCGCCGCATAGCCGAGCAAATAAATGGCAGCGTGCTGATGTCTTTTCTGCAAACGAAACTTGCCCTCATGATACATCGCTTCGGCAGCGAATTCCATCTCCTGCACAGTTTTGACAACAGTTTCCAAACGGCTTCTGAGCATCATAAGAGCATTGTGCCAAAAAGAGGACACGGAGAAAGACAAAAATTCGCATTCTCTCCGTGTTCTCCGTGAACTCCGTGGTTCAGAGTTTACAGACCTTTTTCGGCGATGAACTGGATTAGGTCGGCGACGCGGCACGAATAGCCCCATTCGTTGTCATACCACGCCACAACCTTGATCAAGTTGCCCCCGACGGCGACAGTGTCTATAGCCGAGTAGATCGAGGAGTGAGAATTGCCCTTGAGATCGGTGGAGACGAGCGGCAGTTCGGTATATTCCAGAATGCCCTTCATGGCTCCGTCGGCGTACTCCTTGACGGCAGCGTTGACTTCGGCGACAGTGGCATCGCGGGACAGCAATGCGGTGAAGTCCACAACAGAGACAGTCGGGGTCGGAACGCGGAACGCCATGCCGTGAAACTTGCCCTGCAATTCGGGAATGACCAAGCCGACGGCACGCGCCGCGCCCGTAGACGACGGCACGATATTCTGTGTGGCGGCGCGAGCATCGCGCAGATCGTCTTTGGCGGCAGTGTCCTGCAATTTTTGCGAGTTGGTATAGGCGTGAACCGTCGTCAGCAAGCCTTTTTCAATCCCAAATCTATCGTTGAGAATTTTGGCGACAGGCGCGAGTCCATTGGTGGTACAGGACGCATTCGAGATAATATGATGCGTCGTGGGATCGTACATATTCTCGTTGACGCCAAGAACGATGGTGATGTCTTCCTCTTTGGCGGGCGCAGAAATGATGACCTTTTTGACGCCCTTGCGCTCAAGGTGCGCCGCCGCCTTTTTGCCGTTGGTGAACAGCCCGGTGGATTCGATGACAACATCCACGCCGACGGTGTCCCACGGAATCGCCGCCGGATCGCGCTCGGCGAACACTTTGACGGTTTCGCCATTGACGACGAAATCGTTGTCGGAGACGGACATTTCGCCTTTGAACATTCCATAGGTCGAATCGTACTTGAACAGGTGCGCGTTTGTTGCGGAGTCGGTGAGGTCGTTGACCGCTACCACGTCCACGGTCTCGCCGTGTCGTTCCAAAATGGTGCGAAGTGTGAGGCGTCCGATGCGCCCGAAGCCGTTGATTCCTACTCGTACAGCCATTGTCGAGGTTCCTTCTTTATGTGAGAGATTTTCGTGCGTGCCGGTCTCGTCTCCCGCCACGCTTTGGATTTAGTGTCCAGCAAACGAAAGTTTAGCACTTTTCGGGTGAGAGCGTCAACGCACCCGGCAGGAAGTAACAGGGCGAACGCATCTAAATTGGCAGCACAAGGAAAATCAGAGAGATGTCGCGT
>CAZPZP010000687.1:0-2811 GCA_964591025.1 uncultured Chthonomonadaceae bacterium | reverse complement strand
AACTTTCGCCGTGTCTGCATTGCCCAATGACCTAATCACCCACCGACCCAACAACCCAATTACCTAACAACCCACAAGGGAGAGTTCACGATGAAACTGGAAGAATACAAAGCGGCACAGTCGCCGTTGCCGCGCACTATGCGCCGCTGGCATCTTTATGGGGCGGGCTTGGAGAATCTCGGCAGGGAGGGCGGCTCGGAAGAGGTCGCGGTTCCCGGCTATGGCGACGATGAACTGCTGGTGCGGCAGGATGCGTGCGGGCTGTGCTTTTCAGATACCAAAGTGATCGGATTAGGGAACAATCACCCGCGCCTGACAGGGCGCGATATGACCCAAAACCCCGTCACGCTGGGGCATGAGGTTGCGGTGACAATAGTCGGTGTCGGAGCGAATTATGCCCATCGCTTCAATGTCGGAGATCGCTTCGTCATTCAAGCCGATGTGTTCTATCAGGGGCAAAGCATGGCATACGGCTATGTGATTTCAGGCGGACTGGCGGAATACAGCGTCGTCGGCAAAGAGATCATCGAAGGCGACGAAGGCTGCTATCTGCTTCCCATTCGCCCCGATACTGGCTATGTCGAATCCGCCCTCACGGAGCCGTGGGCGTGCGTGGTTTCTGCGTATGCTCAAAGCCACCGCGACGGCATCAAAGACGGCGGAAATCTGCTCTACTATCACGGCATCGGCTCGGACGCCATTGACTGGACAACGCTTTTCTCTGAGGAGCGCAGACCAGCACAAATGTTTGTTCTGCACGAGGAGCCGCTGCAAAATACTGCCCTGCTCGATCTCGCCCTGTCGCTTGCCATTCGGGTCAGCACTCTGCCCGGTCTCGCTGAATTCAAGGAGCAGTTTGGCGAAATCCTTTTAGACGATATTGTCTTCACCGGAGCAGTTGCGCCGGAAATCGTCGAAGCCATTGTGCCGCTTCTTGCCAATCACGGCATCGTCAATTTCGTCAATACGCAGCGGTTCGAACGCAAACTCTCGCTCGATGTCGGGCGCGTCCACTATAATTGGCATTTCTATCTCGGCACAAACGGCAGTGATCCAAGCCAAGCCTATATTGAACCCCGAACGGCAGAAATTTTACCCGACGGAAATTGTTGGATCATTGGGGCAGGCGGACCGATGGGGCAGATGCACGTTCAACGCGCCGTGCAGCTCAAACAGCCACCGAAACTGCTCGTTTGTACCGATGTGGACATAGTGCGTTTGCAGAGTGTCGCGGATCGATTCGGGACAATGGCGGCGGATCGCGGCATCACCCTAGTCACCTTGAATCCAAACGAAGTCGGACAAGAGGTATTCAACCTCAAACTGCACGAACTGACCGGCAGTCGCGGCTATGATGACATCGTTTCGATGGTTCCGGTGGCGGCGATCATCGAACACGCGGCGGATTATCTCGCGGAAGGCGGCTGGTTCAATATTTTTGCCGGAGTTGCACGCGGCACAATGGCGAATTTGGATGCGAATCGTGTTGTTCAGAACCGGGCGCGATATATTGGGAGCAGTGGCTCGTCGCTTGCCGATATGCGCGAAACTTTGGCGCGGGTCGAGAATAATGAACTCTCGACAAACGCCTCACTCGCGGCAATCGGCGGCATGGAAGCGGCACGCGAAGGGCTTCAAGCCGTTAAAGAAGGCTGGTTTCCGGGCAAAACGCTGATTTTTCCACTGATCCCGAACCTGCCCCTGACGCCGCTTGCCGAACTCGAAACCACCTACCCAACTGTTTACGCCAAACTCCAAGACGGCAAATTCTGGACTCAGGACGCCGAAGAAGAACTCCTGCGCCTCCTCTTACCGCAATAAAGAAAATGGCGCGGGCAAACTGATTTCACTCACCCCCCGCTGCGAGAGGTGAGTGAAATCAGTTTGCCCGCGCCTCTCCTCTTCGCAAATACGCTTTTATTTTTGTTGAACTGTTTTCCGTGTTCTTCCGTGTGGTTTCGTGGATCGAGTTTTCAAGCGGCTTTTTTCAGTTTCAACGTGTTTACCATAGGCAGTTTCACTTCCGAGGCGGCGACGGGATAGATGGTGGCGAGGTTGGAATAGCCGCTGTAGACCTTGCGGCGGTTGGCGCGGACACGGTAGATCATCTCTTGTCCGGGCTTGACGCCTTGATGCACATAGCGCGTTCCGGTGAGTGACGTGACGATGAAAAACGGCTCGCCTTCGCCATAACTCGCTTGCAGTTCATAAAGGATATTGGCATGGTTGCCGTTGGCGTCCCATGCGAGGACATTCTGGTTGCCGGAGTTGCCGATGACCTGCAATCTGCTCGGCGCAACGGGATCGACGGGCTTGGGTTTGGCGGGGCGAACTTTCAAGCCGAGTTTGACTTTGGTTTCCGCCGTGACGTTGAGATTGCCCTGCAAGAGGCGGTTGAGTTCGCGGGCGTCGGTTTTGAGAAGCGTGAGTTTATCGTTTTTGACAAGGGTTGCAGCTTCTGCCGCTTTGTGCTTGGTTTCGGAGTCGTTGATCGCGGTTTGGGCGTCTGTAGATTTGGTACTGAGTGCGGTGATTTGGACGGTGGTCAACTGCGTCGCCGTAATATTGGCGGCAGCAATCATGACGAATTTCGCCGCCCACGCGACTACGTCTTTATCTTTTTCGGGCAAGAAGTCGTTGCTCATGATTGAATAATGCTCTCTCATTACGTCATTTCGATTCTGGAAAACTGAGAGGATTATCGGCGGTGGCACAAATATCTTCATCCTTTATGCCGAGAAAGCGTATCTGCTCATTGGCGTAGTACTTGGTCAAGGTAGAATAGACCTCTTGCAAGAGTCGGGTAGAGAT
>CAZPZP010000686.1:0-2813 GCA_964591025.1 uncultured Chthonomonadaceae bacterium | reverse complement strand
CCATGCAGTTTTTGGAGGTCTTGAGCATAGGTCACGCAGTCGCCGATCTGGACAAGCTCTTCGGCTTGCTTTTTGTTTTCGGCTCCGATGTCGATCCAAAGATCGTCGGTTTTCGGGACTTTGTCGCGCTCGGACTGGTCTAACAAGTGGATCGCTTTGCGCCCCAACACGCCGAGTATTGCCCCGTTTTCGGTATGCACATGAACGCGCTGACCAACGGTCACCACAGCGTCATGCCCGCCGATTTGCCCAAAGTAGAGCGTGCCGTCGTCGTTGACATACCGCACAATAAAGCCGATTTCGTCGGCGTGCGCGGTAAGCATGACGCGGGGATTGCTTTTGGGGTTTTTCGCAGCGATAACGCTGCCCATAATGTCGGTATGAACTTCATCGGCATAAGGAGAAATTTGCTCCCGAAATACCTTCTGTACTGCTTGCTCATAGCCGGACGGTCCGGGAGTATCTACAATCCGCTTCAATTTCTCAAACGATTCGTCGTCCACTTTTTCTCTCCGTTGTTATTTTCTTAGTGGCTTGTTTGTTGTTCAATGTACTCGATCAACTTGCCCGCTTTATCGAACCAATCTTTCACTCTGGCGATTGTCAAAGATGGCGTATCTTTACCATGAGCAATTTGATGTCTATTGCTCAGGACAGAATCTATATAACTATTGAGGGTTGTTGGAATTTGCGCTCAAAAACACCACGCGGCTCTCTGCTCCCCTCTCGAAGGAGAAAATCAGAGGGCGATTTTGGCAGTTGACTACAACAACCCTCAACAGTTAGGGACTCGCGATAAAATAAATCTTCCCGTCCGCGAAGGCGGACTTCACGCCTTTGTAGCAGTGACTTTAGTCGCCCGATGAGAGTGGAAGAATTATTTTTTCGTAAATCCCTTACTCATTTGTATCTTTCTTGACTACTCCACTTTTAGCCGTACAGTGCGCCGTATGCCGCACACGCTCGATAATCCGCGCCCTGCGGCTCCATTGCCCCAAAACGCGCCCAACTTGCCGGACGGAAGATGCGATCTGCGGGAACATTGTGCATATCCACCGGAATTCGCAACAGGGCAGCCAGCGTAATCAGGTCGCCGCCAATATGCCCATAACAGATCGCGCCATGATTGGCTCCCCAAGCGTTCATCACACTATAGACATCGCGGAAAACGCCTTCGCCCGTCGTATTGGGAACAAACCATGTGGTGGGCCAAGTGGGACTTGTGCGCTCGTCAAGAGTTTTGTGAACGTCGTCGGGGAGTTCAATGGTATAGCCTTCGGCGATTTGCAGTACGGGACCCAAGCCATCCACCAAATTCAGGCGGCACATTGTTACAGGCATTTCGCCTCGTGTCGTATAATCGGTAGACCAGCCGCCGCCGCGAAAATAGCCCAAATCCGAAGCGCACCAGAGCGTATTGGACAGACAATTCTGTGCGTCAGTTTCAGTAACTTCGGTGTGGTGTTTGAGTATGGGCGTGCCATCATCGGCGGTTTGCTGCCCTGTCCAGTCAAGAGCGGAGGGACCAGAATTGATCAAATGGAGAAAACCGTCTGCCGCCCTTCCGTCGAGTTTGTGACCCGTGACGCGCTCCACCGCTGCCGGACTCCAGTAGGTACGAACGTCAGAAAACAACTGCGCCGTTCCTGTGAGGAGATGCCCGAACAGCATGGACGCCGCATTCATTGCGTCGTTTTCGGTTGCCATGACGTAGGGCTGACGAATTCCGTTCCAGTCGAACGAGGTACACAACATTGCCTCCATGAAGTCGCCATTGGGAAGAAAATCCGTCCATTGTCGCTGCCCCTGAAATCCTGCGGCGAGGGCGTTGTGTCCGTTGGCTTCTTCGGGATAGCCCATTTCGGCAAGTTTGGGGTTGCCGATCATGAGATCGCGGGCGATCAGCGTCATTTTGATGCTCATTGCCCAGTCCTGATCTTTTTGTTCGCGGGTGCGCTGTTTGTCGGCAGGATTCCAGTCTTTGCCTTCGGGACAAAATTGCTTTGTCCATGCGAGGGCGCGATCATACTCTTCGACATCATAAATTTCGCCGGAAATCCGCCGCAGAACTTCTGTCATATCAACGGTTTCAACACGCATACCGAAGTATTTCTCGAACAAGGCTTGGTCTACTATCGAACCGGCAATGCCCATCGAGACGCCGCCGATTGCCAGATAAGACGTACCGCGCATGGTCGCAACTGCCAGCCCTGCCCGTGCAAATTGGAGCAGTTTCGCTCTTACGTCGTCGGGAATCGTGGTATCCCCAACCTCCTGCACGTCGCGCCCATAGATGCCGAACGCGGGCAAACCTTTCTGCGAATGCCCCGCCAGCGTCGCTGCAAGATAGACGGCTCCGGGTCGCTCGGTTCCGTTGAAGCCCCAGATCGCTTTGGGAATTTGGGGGTTCATGTCCATCGTCTCACTGCCATAGCACCAGCAGTTTGTGACGGTGAGGGAGACGCCGACGTTCTCCCGATGAAATTTTTCGGCGCATTGGGCGGACTCGGCGACTCCTCCGATGCACTCGTCGGCAATGACGCATTCGACGGGCAGACCGCAAGCGTGGCGCAGGTTGGAAGTGAGAAATTCGGCGGTGGCTTTGGCGAGTGCCATGACTTGCGGCTCTAAGCTCTCGCGGACGCCGCCGAAGCGTCCATCAATGGTGGGGCGTATTCCAATTTTGGTCAGGGCATTCCGTAGGCGATTGACGGGCGGAACAGTCTCGAAATTCATGGGTTGTGGCACTCCTTGCAGCATTGCAGTATTATAAGAGTGAGATTCGGCAACGGCATGGGAGATTCCTGCGTTCC
>CAZPZP010000685.1:0-2819 GCA_964591025.1 uncultured Chthonomonadaceae bacterium | reverse complement strand
ACACAATCTCAACAAGGAGCCGTCACCTATGCGAACGCCGACTGCCTTTCTTCTCTGCGGAATCGTCGCCGCAGGAACACTGTTAACCGCCGCCATGAGCCAAGCCAATACCACCCAACCCGAAACACCCAAGCCGCCCGTCACCCGACGCGGCGATGTCGTGGACGATTATCACGGAACCAAAGTCGCCGATCCCTATCGCTGGCTCGAAGACACCGACTCCCCCGAAACCAAAGCGTGGGTCGAAGCCCAAAACGCCGTCACCTTCGGTTATCTCAAAAGCATTCCGGGCAGAGACCGCATCCAAAAACGCCTGACCCAACTCTGGGACTATGAAAAATTCGGAATGCCCTACAAAGAAGGCGGCAAATACTTCTATTCCAAAAACAACGGACTGCAAAGCCAGAGCGTCCTGTATGTCGCAGACACCCTCAAAGCCGAACCGCGCCTTCTCCTCGATCCCAACACACTCAGCGATGACGGAACCGTCGCGCTCGGCGGAACCGCTGTCAGTCCCGACGGCAAATATCTCGCCTATGCGACGCAATCCGGCGGCAGCGATTGGCAGACATGGCACGTCCGCGAAGTGGCAAACACCACCGACACCAGCGATAAAATCGAATGGGCGAAGTTCACAGGAGCCTCCTGGTCGAAAGACGGCAAAGGATTCTACTATAGCCGCTACGACGTCCCCCCCAAAGGCGAAGAACTCAAACAAGCAAACTACTTCCACAAAATTTACTATCACGCCCTCGGAACCGCACAGGACAAAGACATTCTCATCTATGATCGCCCGGATCAAAAAGACTGGAACCTCGGAGCCTACGCCACCGAAGACGGCAAATATCTCATCATCACCGCCTCACGCGGAACAGACCGCCAGAACCGCGTTTTCTACAAAGAGTTGAGCGACCCAAACGCCAAAATCCTGCCGATCTTCGATAAAGCCGACGCCGCCTACTCCTTTCTCGGCAATGACGGCGCGACCTTCTATTTCCAAACCGACAACACCGCAGCAAGAGGGCGCGTAATCTCCCTCACCCCAAGCAGCCCCGCACCCGAAAACTGGAAAGAAGTCGTCCCGCAAGCCGCTGAATCGCTTCAAGGCGTCGGCGTTGTCGGGCGTCACCTGCTCGCCGAATATCTCAAAGACGCCAAAACACTCGTCAAAGTCTTCGATATGAAGGGCAAATATCTGCGCGATGTGCAGCTGCCCGGCATCGGAACAGCGGGCGGATTCAGCGGCAAAATTAACGAGACCGAAACCTTCTACTCGTTCACAAGTTTCACCGCGCCGCCAATCATCTATCGCTACGACGTGAAAAAGAACAAAACCTCGACCTTCAAGGAAGCGAAAGTCGCGTTCAACCCTGCCGATTACGAAACCAAACAAATCTTTTATTCAAGCAAAGACGGAACCAAAGTCCCCATGTTTCTCACTTACAAAAAAGGCTTGAAGCTGGACAGCAGCAATCCGGTTTATCTCTACGGCTATGGCGGCTTCAACAGCCCCATGACCCCATTCTTCAGCGTCGGAATGCAGGTGTGGATGGAGATGGGCGGAGTCTTGGCAGTCGCGTGTCTGCGCGGCGGCGGCGAATACGGCAAAGAGTGGTACGAAGCCGGAACCAAACTCAAAAAGCAGAACGTCTTTGACGATTTCATCGCGGCGGCAGAATGGCTGATCTCCGAGAAATACACGTCCTCACCAAAACTTGCCATCGCGGGCGGCAGCAACGGCGGCTTGCTCGTCGGTGCGTGCATGACCCAACGCCCCGAACTCTTCGGCGCGTGTCTGCCGGCAGTGGGCGTTCTTGATATGCTTCGCTTCAATCGCTTTACTATCGGGTGGGCATGGACTTCCGATTATGGTTCGCCCGACAATGCGGAAGAGTTCAAGGCACTCTACGCCTACTCGCCCTATCACAAGGTTCAGTCGGGAACGTCGTATCCCGCAACAATGATCACTACAGGCGATCACGATGACCGCGTTGTTCCTGCACACTCCTTCAAATTTGCTGCTCAGCTCCAAAACGCGCACGCCGGAACTGCCCCTGTGCTGATTCGCATCGAGACACGCGCAGGACATGGAGCCGGAAAGCCGACTGCAAAAGTCATCGAGGAAGTGACGGATCGCTGGGCATTTCTCTCGAAAACCCTCAACGTCCCCGTTCCTGAGAAATTCGGCAACTGATCCACGAAAGAACCTGCAATGTCTGTACAAACACTCGAACAGCGTGTCAGTGATCTTGAGAAGAAGGTCGCTCATTTAGAAGGCGGAAACGCCGAGGAGACCCAACCCGTTCCGTGGTGGGAGCAATGGTTCGGGGCATTCAAAGACAACCCTGATTACGATGCCGCGATGGAACGCGGAGCCGAATACCGCCGCTCACAGCCAAACCCTTACGATAATTTCGACGCAATAGAATTGGATTGGAACAAATGAACTTGTGGCTCATGGATACTGAGAACTCTTAACAAAACTACTACTCCGTCAACCATAAACAGCGAAATGAATTTCTCTGCTAGGGGCGTTCCGCCGTGCCGTGCTTCGCACTCTCAATTCAAGGTTTTATTATGAACTCCTCTTAGGCAACGGGGGTTGAAAACCCCCGTCTGGAAAAAACAAGCATCTTTCAGACGCACACTGCCCCGCGATGAGAATGTCTCCGCGTCTGAAAGACGCTTGTACTGTGTTGCCGGGTACTTTCAGTACCCACTGCGAGAGGTGAGGTTGTAAAATGGAGTCTGCGGACGTACTATCATTAGCGAAAACTACCAAAGGGTTACTGAATTGCAGAATTGGCTTGATGCTCTTG
>CAZPZP010000684.1:0-2820 GCA_964591025.1 uncultured Chthonomonadaceae bacterium | reverse complement strand
TTAGAATTGACAGCAGAAGAGGAGCGGCGTTGGCACGAAGCCGAAGCACGCGGTATTGATATGAAGCGTTTAGTGAAAGGATTGATGCAAAGCCTTACATGGAAAGAAGAACCGGAAAAGCCTCAAGTTCTCACAGGGCAAGCATGGCAGGATGTATTTGATGCTTATATTGCCAGCCGTCTCGAAGACACCCCCTTGCTTAGTGATGAAGCGATGAGTCGGGAGGCTATGTATGGCGAGCGAGGATAACCGCTCATGACCCCTGCCGAAGTCAATTCGACACCTTGATGCTGAGAGCATTGTATAGAAAAAATAGAGTGCCGCGATTTATATCCGCTTCTGTGCGCGGCGTTTGACAAACGAATCAATGGCGACAGCGAGAATGATCACGGCTCCTGTGACCGCCGTCCCCGCGTATGTTGAGGCTCCCAACAGTACCAAGCCGTTGCGAATGACGGCGATGATCAATGCGCCTAAGATTGCGCCCGGAACCGAACCGTGACCACCGCTCAAGGCAGTGCCGCCGATAATGACGGACGCGATAACCCACAACTCGAAACCAGTTCCCGTACTCGGATCGGCGGACTGCAAAAACGCCAACGCCATGATGCCCGCCAATGCCGCAATGGTTCCATTCAAGGTCATCACCATCACGCGAATACGATTGAGGGATAAGCCCGACAGTCGCGCCGAAATCGGATTGCTGCCCATCGCCTCGATATGCCGCCCGAAAACAGAGCGCGTCAGGAGTATCCAGCCCGCAATTCCAAGCAGCACCATCAGGACAACGCTGGTGGGAATTCCCAGAATTGATCCGCCGCCAACAGTAAAAAACGCATTGTCTTTGGAGAATTGGCTGATCGGCGAGGCTTGGCACAGCATCAACGCCACGCCACGATACACACTGAGCGTGCCGAGCGTAACAATGATCATTGGGATTCGCAGTCCAACCGCGAGCAGTCCATTGATTAGCCCGCACAATGCGCCCGTCGCCAGTCCGATGAGAAGCGCGAGCGGCACTGGCACACCGGCACGTAACGCCAACGCCATCGCGATATTCGTCAGCGTCAGAATCGAGCCGACAGACAAGTCAATATCACCCATCGAGACCACAAACACCATGCCGACAGCCATGATTCCATAGTACGAGGCTTGGCGGGCGACTTGGAGCAGATTGAGCGAAGACAAAAACGCATCCGTCGAAACCGACAAGCCGACACACAGCAGAATCAGCGCGATCAGGACGCCAATCTCCTGCATTCCGCGCAGATTTGCCCATGCACGGCGGGCGTTATTCGTCTCGGTACGGAGCGCAGTGGGATCACTCATCGAGAATTTTGACCATGGTGACCAGTGAAGAGAGTTTGTGATCGGCGAACGTCCAGACGACCTTTTTGTCGCGGGTTACTTCAAACGCATGAACGCCCTTGCCCTCTTTGCCGCGCAGAAAGTTCGCCACAACGAGATTGCCGTTTTTGAGAACCTGAATGCCGGTGATCCAGTTGAGATTGAGTTCAGGGGCATCGCTTGCGCCGAATTCCCAGACGATTTTCTTGTCGGGAGTCACTTCGATAATCTTTGCCAGCGTGCCGCACCCGATGAGCGTATTGCCGTTTTTGAGCCGGGTCGCCTCGAAAACGTTTTCGACACCGGGATATTCCCACACCACTTTGCCGTCAGGCGTCACTTCGCGAACGGTGGCGTCCGCCTCATGACACGCCAGAATGTTACCGTTTTTGAGTTTATGAAGGCTGCGGAGTTGGCGGTGGGCGGGCTTCTCGAACGTGGTCAAGGGAACCGTTCGCACTTCCTTGCCCTTGCGATTGACTTCCACAGCCTGACACGGACCCTGCATTCCAACGACGATATTCCCGTTTGGCAGTCGGCTGAACCCCATCACCTGCTCACATTTTGCGACGTAGTTCCAGACAATTCGATGCTCTCGATCCACTTCTTGAACGCCCGTCGGATTGCCGCCGTACGCATAAATAATATTGCCGTTTTTCAGCCGCTCAAACATCACACTCAAACTCGGTACGGGATGCTCCCAAACCACGTTGCCTTCTCGCGAAAGTTCAATGATTTTGTTGGATGGTGTGTATTGCATCAGCAAAATCGGATGCGATTTTGCGGTTGGTTTGGTGTCCGTCTGTGCGACTGCGCTCCGATGCAGTCCCAAACCCAAAAGTAAGAGGCACAAAATTCGCTCGAATCGCAGCATAACGTCTCTCCCGTCTTTGTAGAAAATAGTGAATTCTGATTGGGTAGATATATTCGCCGTCGAGAGAGACGATTCCTTGTTTCTTGCACAAACGGTTTTCGATGGACGAAAATTCCTTCGCAAACGTCCGAGATCGAGGGAACTTCAGTCTTGGCAGGGTACTGAAAGTACCCGCTGCGAGAGGGGAGTTACTATAACAACCCGCAACAGTTACCCCTTGACAAATGCGAGGGTTTCTGATACCATATCTCTACTTATACGCGCCCGTAGCTCAGTGGATAGAGCGTTTGCCTCCGGAGCAAAAGGCCGGTCGTTCGAGTCGACTCGGGCGTATTTTCTTTCTCATCTGCCCTACTCAAGCCGGAATTAACGGTCTGAATTTGGGTAGGTAGAGGATGCACTCCAACCTCTCAGGTTCCAACACTTTGTATACTCTTGAGATTGACCGGAAAGCGGAAAGCCCGATTTTCGGTTTTTCTTTTTGCTTACCATTTTCTTTCGTTTTGGTCGGGAAGAGAGTTGCCTCCCCTCCCGACTGTGGTCTACCTCCGCACGGAGAGTCTACGAATGACTTCCTCTGCACCCTTTTTGTAGACCGT
>CAZPZP010000683.1:0-2823 GCA_964591025.1 uncultured Chthonomonadaceae bacterium | reverse complement strand
CGTCCCTGCATTCGGTCAAGCAGCAAACGGGCTGCCGTCGCGCCGATCTCTGCAAATGGCTGCTGAACTGTCGTCAGTGTGGGAGCGACCAACGCCCCCGCCCGCAGGTTATCGAACCCGACCACCGCCATATTTTCAGGGATGCTCAACCCCTGAGCGCGAACGACCTGCATTACGATGAGTGCCAATTCATCGTTGACCGCGAACAGGACAGTCGGCGGCTTCGGCAGAGCGATCCATTCGCGTACACAGCGTTCGACTTCGGCTCTCAAGTCCTTCTCCTCATCGAGATAGCCGACAAGCAGTTCGGCTCCCTCGGCGGCGTGTGTTTTTGCACTCTTTTGCGCCCCTTGTCTGCGCTCTTGGCACGTCGAAGGTTCGGATTGGAAGGACAAAAATCCGATGCGGCGATGACCCTCTCGGATCAAATGGGTGACCATATCATGAGTCGCGGTCTGGTTATCAACCCCAACATAATCGCAAGGCACATCAGGCAAAAAGCGGTCTATCTGAACCACTTGGATGCTGCGCTCCAGTGCCTCTTGAAGCAGAGCGCGGTTTCGTGCGGTCGGCTCCGCATAAATAATAATGCCCCGAATGCCTTTGTCGATCAGTGTTCGAAGATGGAAGGCTTCGTCTGCCGCCCTCTTCTCGTGCGCGAACATCGTTTCCGCGACGATCAGATGATAGTCCGCTTGCCGCATGACCGAAGTACATCCCTGACAGATTGCCGCTGAACTCTCCCGCGAAATTCCGTAAATGATCAACGCCGTCAGTTGAAACTCTGTCGGGAGCGAAGAGACGCTTCCTGCAAGCAGATTTGGTGCAACGATGCGCGTCCCACGCCCTTGTTCGGGAACAACAGTGCCTTCTTGGCGCAAGAGGTCTATGGCTTGCCGGATGGTTTGCCGGCTGACCTTCAATTCCTCTGCCAAATCGCGTTCTGCGGGCAGAAATTCTTCCGTGCAGTATTTGCCCTCTCTGATCCGCTCTCGCAGAACCTGAGCGGTCTTGAAGTAGACGGGAACACGACTTTGATGAGGGCGTAAGGTTTTCATAAAATAAGGACAGTGCCATAAGGCTCAGGGATAACAAACCAATGACAGACCAATCTAAGGGCATTATAAACCAATTGCAGACCAATGTCAATGGGTAAAATGAGAAATTTTGCGCGATTTATGCAAGAAAAGACGAAAAGCAGTGCAACAGGTTTCACCTTGCAAGAGAGAAAAGCGCAAAAGTATCGCAAGTAAGACATTGCCTGTGCGAAGGCATACAAAAAATTAAACCCCTGTGTTCCTCGAAAGGGACACAGGGGTTTGAAATTCCGCGTGCGAAAGGGAGACTATTCGCCGGAGTAGGTTTTCGCCTTTTTCCGCATTTTGAGCGGGCTGACGTCACCAAGGGAGCGTTCGCTGTTGACAACGGCTTCGCTCGCCGCAACTGCTGGCGTCATGCTCTTCACACTGCGATAAGTTCCCAGAATTTTATCGGCAAGCGGAAAATAGACGTTCAGATTCTGCTGCATATGCTTGTGGTGGATGCGGTGATGCTCTTTGGCATACTTGAATACGCCACTTCTCTCGAAGGCGCGTCCGTTCGGGACGTGCATACAGTAATGGAAGTACTCGTAGACGAAGTAGTAGGCACTGATCGCGGCGATCCCGCCCCACATACTTGGAATCTTCGTCACATACTCAATGAGATAGAAGATCGGCAAATGCACACCGACAAACAGCGGCAATGCAAACCAGTCCATCGTGATATGCTCTTTGTCCTGATCTTTGCCGTCTCTCCACTCGTATGAAGACGGTTCATATTTGTAAATCTGATGGTGAACCAGTGCGTGTGCCTTGAAGGTGGCTTTGATATATTTCGGCGAATGGAACAGATGTTTGTGAAATGCCCACTCGAAGAAGCTTCCATAGAGGAAGTAAAACACGAACGCGCCTAACTGCCAGGCAATAGTGGATGACATAGTTGATTACAATCCTTCCGCAAAAGAACGAGCAAAAGCCGGAAACGCCTGAAAAAAGTGCAGACGCACCGCAGACCGGGATACACCACAGCCGTATGAGAATCGTTCTCACTGCCTTCGCTCGCTGACATTCTGAAATGGGCGGCAAACCGTCTGATCTCCGAGACGTGCCGTTCCACTCCGAAGTTCCCTAATCTTTCGTCACTGTGGACAAATTCACTTCGAGTCTGTCCTACAGTAATTAACGGTATTCTACCAACTTTCCCTGCCGGGTGTCAAGCGATAGGGGAGACTTGTGAAATAGTGAACAGTCTTTTTTATGTTACGGTTGGGCGATGAGGTCATTGAGGGACGGCAAAGTGCCATTGGTCGCGCTGGAATTGGCGGCGTTTTGGTTCTCTTGCCGAATCTGTTCGTAAATCTCTTTGCGATGAACGGAGACAGAGCGCGGGGCGCGGATGCCGAGTCGCACCTGTTCGCCGCGCACTTCTAAAATGGTGATCTCGATGTCGTTGCCGATCATGATACTCTGATCGGGTTTGCGGGTCAATACCAGCATCGCTTTGCCCTCCTTGGCTGCGGAATGCACGCACATAAATTTTCGAGGAGCAAAAACCTCTCCTCTCAAACACGAATCTCCCTGTCCAAAGACCGAAATTTCTGGTTCAGTGAGATTATCGGCAAGCGGCGGCACAAACTTTAGGGCAAAAAAACGGAAGGTAGCGCGAATAACGTGGTGATCTATTGTCAGGATTATAGGACTTGATTAAACCTTCTCGTACAACAGATGCAATAGACCTCTTGCAAGAGTACAGCGAAATGAATTTCTCGTGCAGGTCTCGTTC
>CAZPZP010000682.1:0-2840 GCA_964591025.1 uncultured Chthonomonadaceae bacterium | reverse complement strand
GTGGGATAATGCGTATTTGGCAAGGTTAATCTCAATTTAGATGCGCTTGCCCTGGCGAAACGTCGCATTCAGAGCCTATGCAAGCAATTTTTCCACCGCAGACTGGAGCAGGGAATCGCATTCGGGCGTGAGTGCCGGAGTTTGATAGTAGTACGCCGCGTCGCTGACTTCGTAGCCGCCATACGCAAATGCTTCCGAAGTCGGAATATAGCCGTGACAGCCGTTGGTATAGCCGAGCGAGATCATGGGGGCTTGGGTCATGCGGGCGAAGGCGAGGGCGTACTCGGCAAACATTTCGCCCGGAAAGCCGAGCAGATGAATGCCGCCGAGAGTGAGATGCTGAATGGCGAACGGCAGACGGTTCCCGTCGGCACAAGGCAGGTCGAGGGTGATCTCTTCAGCAGAAATCGTTTCGGCAAGGCGACCATGCGCGTTCCATCGTGCCGCATCGGCGGCAACCGCGACCTGTCTGCCGTTTTCACGCACCGCCTCCCAATCGCCGCGCCGTATCGGGTTGATGTCGCCCGCACAGCCTTGCAGGAAGATCGGAACGGTGGAATTCGGTCTGCCTGCTTCTGCCGCCTCTCGCTCCAACTTTTTTGCCAGCATCTCTGTTGCCGCGCCGCACCAATCTGCCGTAAACAGCCGATTTTCGCCGCCCATCGTTGTCGGGTGGCACGCATGAGAAAATAAAAGGGCAAGCAGCGAACCGTCGAACCCTGTCGCACACATCGCCTGAACCTGCGGAACAACGGCTCCGGCAGTGTTCATGCCCAAAACGGTTTTCCTATCGGGCAGGGTTTGCCGCCGATTGACCCCAATCTGCGCCGACGAGACGCCATACGTCAGCACAACGGGCGTCAATGTCTGCGCTGCTTGAAGAGCAGTGCCAATGATTTTGCGCGTCAAAACCGAGAGATAAGCGTCATCGGGTTCGCCCATTTCGCGATAGATTCCGGTGAGTGCGCCGCCGTGCGTATGGGAGGCGTTGAGGAGGACGGCATCGGGCGTCGTATCGAGGGCATCCGCGATCTCCTGTCGAATCCGTTGACTCATTGCCAGCGGAAACGCGATCACATCGGCGGCGACAATGACAGCGCGTTGTGTGCCGTCGTCTATTACAAACGCCCGCGCCCTCAACTCATCATGGACACCGAGCGCGACTCCGGGACGGGCAGCATAGCCTCCCATCCAAATACCGGGCGGGGGCGTGATATTGGTCTCGCAAACTCCTGCGTAGAGCGGCATTTTTTCCTCTTTGGGTCGGTGGGTGATTAGGTCATTGGGCAATTCGGGTAGAGATCACGTACCCGACTGAAAAACAGACGTCCTGCGGACGAATGCCCTGTTTGCGAGGCGATCACCTTCGATTTGGCATTGAGTGCGAAGCACGGCACGGCGGAACGAGACCTGCATGAGAAATTCATTGTTGCTGTCTCTGGTGCGGGTAGAGATCACGTACCCGCCTGAAGTACAGACGTCCTGCGGACGAACATCCCCGATAGGAACTGATAGTCTCAAAGCAGGGATTTGACAACGACCCAATTGCTATTCGAGATGAGCAAGGCGAAAAATCTTGCTCATCGATTCCCCGACAACGCGCACGCGGCTGGCATCGTCGGCGAGATTGGCGAGATCATTCTTGAACGGCTCCGGCGTGACCGGTCCCTCGTAGCCGATGGTTTTCAAGGCTTGCAGAAAATCCGCAATCGGAATGACGCCTGTCTCTCCGGGCAATTCACGCACATTGTCTACGTGTTCCTCTATCGGCACATTCGGCGGCGCATCGTTGACATGGACATAAACGACTTGCTCTGGCTTGAGCGCGAGGAGTTCATCCACAGTGCTTTCCGAAGTGTACCAGTGCCAGCAGTCGAGCAAAATCCCGACATTCGCGCCGATCTCCGCGCCCAGATCGAGCATCTCGCCCATTTTGTAGATAAACGGATATTTGAACGGATCACGCAGGGTTTTTGGACCCAGAAATTCCATTCCGAAATCGATCCCGTAATCGTCCAATATCTCGGCGGCGGGGCGGAATCGTTCGATATGAAAGGCGCGATTTTCGGCATAATCGAGCGTGTTGGAGCCGGGCGGTATCCACGTAAAGGTGCGAGTACAGCCGATTTGCTGCGCGGCGTGGGCAAGTCGTGGCAATTCCTTGAGGCTGTCCTGCCATTTCGCTTCATCGCCGCGCCAATCGAGCGGCAATCCGAATCCAGCAGGAACAATTCCCGATTCGGCGAAAATCTGCGCGACGGAATCTAAGCCCTGCGCTTCGATGCGTTGCGCTATCTCTGCTGGATTGATCTCGACGCCGCCAAAGCCGCCGCCTTGTGCCGCTGCGATTGCCTCTTCCAAGTTGCTCGCACGGACGCCAATCGCGCCCGGACTGAGTGTTTTATACATCGTGATTCCTTCTGCTTTTATTTTGTCTTGCGATAGACGAATGTCGAGACAAAAGTTCCCATTTTCAGAGGAGTTAAATGGACTCGAACAAGGTGATTTTTGTCTTCCCAACTGAATTGGCAATAGCGGATGTCTTGAGCATAATGATTGTGCATCCCTCGCGTGATGTCATTGCCACTATGTGACACAGAGACAATTCCCTCGGCTTCTGGCAAGAGAGTGCCTCCCTGCACCATCGAAGCATAGTCTATTTTGTTGACGTAGTGCATACAGACCGTTTTATAATCATCGGTTGTGTCGCCGGTAAGGTCATAGGTGCTGCCTCCTCCTCCGCCTTCTGATGTTCTCGCTGTCGGATAGAACCACTCAGTTGCCACTGATTCTGTACTGGCGACATAAGCGGCGGCAGGAGGCGGAATTTGAGTATATAA
>CAZPZP010000681.1:0-2848 GCA_964591025.1 uncultured Chthonomonadaceae bacterium | reverse complement strand
AAACCCCCGCGCTGGCGAATATACGGAGTTTAAGCGATTTCTCGCGGACTGGAAGATTTATTAGACCTCTTGCAAGAGTCCAGCAGAATAAATTCTTCAGATGGAGGGCGTGCCGCCATGCCGTGCTTCGCACTCGATAGGGCAAGGGAATTTCGTCCGCAGGACGGCTGTTTTTGAGTCGGGTACGTTCTTGTACCCGACTCTTGCAAGAGGTCTATTTTATCGCGATGGCGTGTTTGTTCGGAAAAGATTCTAAAAAATAACACTGCTCCGCAAAATTGCCCTTGAGTTTTGTGCAGATAATGCTAAAATAAAAGAGAATACTCAAGCCGCCCTGCTGGCGTGCGTGATGCATCTGTGAGTGCTGAGCCAACACTCAGCAAACAGTGAGGCTTCTCATACAGTCGAGTGACATCGCCGCATTGCGGAGAATACGCGAGGCTGATTGGGTCTTACTGCCCGTATACAACGGGTTCAAGCACTCGGATCACACGGCGTCGCGGGGTGGTTTTTCTCCTCTGTTTTTCTCCCCGATTTCCCGTTCCTTGCCACTTTTCTGCCATAATGAAGGGGGAGTTATGCTGTGAGCGAGTGGATTCTGCTACGTGTGCGATTGACTCCGAAGGGAGGGCGCGATGCCCTGATGAAATGGGAAGAGGAGACTCTTTTTGCGCGTGTGGCGGCTCCACCTGTTGATGGCGCGGCGAACCGGGCATTGATCGCTCTCCTATCCAACGCGCTCGCCCTTCCCAAATCGCGTTTCAGAGTGGAGAAACCGCCCGTATCAAAACGCTGAGGGTCGAAGGAATAGATGCGGAGACACTGCACGCCCGAATTGCTCACGCGCTCAAAATCGATCCGTCATCTTTCCCTCTCTCTCGAAAACTATCTCAATAAGGAGAATTTGCCGTTATGGCTCAAGTGAAAGTTGTTGTGACGCTCAAGCCGTCCCTTTTGGATGCTCAGGGGCGCGTGGTGCAGGACGCCCTGCACGCACTCGGCTATGAGAGTGTCTCGCAAGTCCGTATCGGCAAATACATGGAATTGGAAGTCAATGGCGACGGCGATCTCGATGCTCAAGTCAAAGAGATGTGCAACCGTCTGCTCGCAAATCCCGTCATTGAGAATTACACGTATGAGGTGGTAAAATGAGAGCGGCAACCGCTACAACCGCCCCCAAGCCACAACTGAGGGGCGCGAAACCCAAGTTTGCGGTGATACAGTTTCCCGGCTCGAACTGCGATCAGGATGCGTTTTTTGTTATCCGGGACGTTCTCGGCTGTCCCGTCGAGTATGTCTGGCACGCCGATACGTCCCTGCGCGGTTATGACGCTGTGATTTTGCCCGGCGGATTCTCCTATGGTGATTATCTGCGGACAGGAGCCGTTGCCCGTTTTGCCCCGATCATGGCGTCGGTCATCAAGCACGCGGAGCGCGGCGGTTATATTTTCGGCGTTTGCAACGGATTTCAGGTTCTCTGTGAAGCACACTTGTTGCCGGGAGCACTTGTTCGGAATGTGAACTGCAAATTTGTGTGCAAATGGGTTACTCTGCGCGTCGAAAATGCCGATACGCCTTTTACCACTGCTTATAAGCAAGAGCAACTGCTGCGGATTCCTATCGCGCACGGCGAGGGGCGATATGTCTGTGACGAGGCGACCTTGCAGGAATTAGAAGACGACAACCGCGTGATATTCCGTTATGCCGACACCGACGGCAAACTCACGGAGGCGGGCAACCCAAACGGTTCCGTCTCCCATATCGCCGGAATAGTCAATGCCCGATTCAACGTGATGGGCATGATGCCGCACCCCGAACGCGCTTCCGAAAAGATTCTCGGCTCGGCGGACGGGCGCGGAATTTTTGCTTCACTCGTCAGTTCTCTCGTTTCAAAATGAGGAAGGACAAATCTATGATCAGATTTCTCGGATTAGGGGCAGTACTGTTTGGGGCGTTGGCGTGTGTTGCGTGGGCGGCGAACAAGCCCGAAACTGTCCGGCTTTGGGAGGGCGACGCCCCGCTCGCGCAAGGCAAAACCGATGCCGATATTCCGACGCTGACGCTCTATCGCCCTGCCGAAGACAAAGCCAACGGCGCGGCAATCGTCGTCTGTCCCGGCGGCGGATATGGCAGTTTGGCTCCCCACGAGAACAAACCTATCGCCGAATGGCTCGCCGCAAATGGGATTACGAGCGTTGTCCTCAAATATCGCCTTGCCCCGCGCTATCATCACCCTTCGATGCTCAACGACGCCCAACGCGCCGTTCGATATGTTCGCGCCCACGCCGAAAAGTGGAAAATTGACCCCAAACGCATCGGTATTTTAGGTTTCTCGGCGGGCGGACATCTCGCCTCCACTGCCGCCACACTTTTCGATGAGGGCAACCCGAACGCCGCTGATCTGATTGACCGCATTTCCTCGCGCCCCGATCTCGCCATTTTGCTCTATCCCGTGATCACAATGGAGGAGCCGTTCACGCATTTCGGCTCACGCAAAAATCTGCTCGGCGACAACCCCGACCCCAAACTTATCGAACGTCTTTCTACCGACAAACAGGTGACGGAGCGCACCCCGCCGACCTTCCTGATTCATACTCTTGAAGACGCCGCCGTTCTGCCGGAGAACAGTCTGCGCTTCGTCGCGGCGTGTCGCAAAGCCAAAGTTCCTGTCGAGTTTCATCTCTACGAGTATGGAGCGCACGGCTTCGGACTGGGTGGCGACGACCCGATTTTGAGCGGCTGGACGGCTCAATGTCTCAAGTGGATGGACAAGCGCGGCTTCCTCAAACCCGCCCCGCGTTAAATTTCGTTCTCACTCCGTCAGCGGTATTCTTCGGGGAGTTGATCC
>CAZPZP010000680.1:0-2850 GCA_964591025.1 uncultured Chthonomonadaceae bacterium | reverse complement strand
CGTTGACGGTACAAGCCATGTGCCTCGCCATCTCGGAGAAACTTTTTGTACTCACTTGCCAGTTCGCCAACTTCGCCCGCTAACCCCAAGAGTGGAACGACAGGGTCTTCTGTCTCAATAGCGGGCGTCTGCCGTGTTTGCAATGCCCTATCCTGATATTCCTGAAAGTTCATGATGCTTTCTCCATTCCTTCCCGGCACGCTATAATCAGGCTATCCAGTTTTCGGATGCCAAGTTCAGCGTCCGCGTGTGTCGCAATACACAAAAGTTCTCCTTGTTCGCATCCTGCCTCAGTACTGAGAAATCTCATTAGTCTGCTCAAGCCGACGTAATTGCCGTATGCCTTGCGAAAGAAATGCTGATTTCGATACATTGCCGCAAGATTCAGTTTTCTGTTCTCCAAAGTGAAACTGATATGACTGAGACACGGGAAGCTCATGCACCTTGTATCGTAATCTGGCTGTTGAATTCGCAAGTCCCCTCCGTACACTTGGTAGTCTTCTGGCACACTCAAAGCCATCTCGTAGCGACTGCTTTTTGTATTGAAATTTTCGAGTTCACTTCTGAGTGTTCGAACCATTACTTCCAACTGATTAACAGTCCCTTTGTGCCCCTCCCATTCAAGCATTCTGTCAATGTATCTGCCCCACTTGTTCGATTTATGCCTTCTTGTGACAGTGCTGCCTTCCATTGCTTGCTTATAAAAATGCTCAGCCGCCTTTTTACCCAATTTTTCGGGCAAGTACAAAGAAGCGGGGAAAATCGTATTGGCAACAGTCTTGACAGGCTGATCGCTCTCCCGTATCAATGCGGCTTCGAGTGCATCACGTATTCCGTCATCTTCAACGCCCGGATTTGCAATGCATACAGATAAATGAATTGCCTTGCCCCCGCTTTGCCGCAATGTTTCCAGTGCCGTCAACCATCCCTGCGAAAGATTTTGTGATTGAATCAGGATTGCCACTTGATTTCTCCTCCCTATGAATTGTCACGTTCACCGTGACGCTGTTGCTGCTAATTGCGGAATACATTTCAGAGATTTGCCGCTTCCTTGCTCCAACTTCTGCGTAATCATATTTACAATGTTGTTGACAGATATAAACTGCTCAGGACGCAGATCACTCGGCTCTGGCAGTTCCCGCCCCAACTGTGTTTCGATTTTTGCGATAATGCTTCCAGCAGAAGCAGAGTCCATTTTGATGTCGCCGTCTTGTGTCATTCGAGCGTCAAGTTCTGCCCGCTCGTAAATTTCGACTTTGCCGTAAGCATCAAGAACCATATCGCGTATATTACTTTCAGAAATGTTGCCCATAACGTTCATATTTTGTCACTCCACCCAATTGTTACAGACAGGAAATTGCTCCATACTTCTGTAAGATTTTCCGACATTTTGAGTGTACTGTTCATATTTCACACACTATACCACACCTTTGATGAAAAATCAAGCAGGAAAAATCCGGTGTTCTAAAATCGAACACCGGACGGAACTGATGAGTATTTGTTATGTCAAACGCCAGTGATTTCAGCGAGAGCTGTGAAGTCCTTCTTCTGGTCAGAGACTGAGCGATGCAAGCGTGCGCGAGGTCCCGGATGATACAATGGAATGAGCCATCGTCCCTTCCATTGGATTTGTTGCCCTATATTCTGTGCCAAACCCACATCATGCGTCTCGATAAATTTAAGACCATTGAGGGCAACACTGCCTAATGTCACGATAAATTCTGGCTGGACGATCTCCAAAAGGGTACGGAGATAAACGGAACACGTCTCAACCTCCTGCTTTGTCGGCGCGGCGTTTCTATCCTGTTCATCGCGTGGATTGCAGAGTACGGCGTTTGTAATGAATACATCAGCTCGACTGATGCCACAATGCTCCAAGAGCGCATCAAAATTACGCCCTGTCTGATCACCACAAAGAGGAATACCGCTTGCATCGGCTCCCTTACGTCCCGGTGCTTCGGCGATGAACATAATCTTTGCATTCAGGTTCCCGTTACCATTTCCGAGTACGCGAGTGCGCCCTTCCATACGTGGGCAATTCTGGCATTGTGCAACCTGTGTGACCAACTCAGCAAAGGCAGAATTTTTGTCAAGTATTAGGTTGTCCGTGATTGGCGATTTCAAATCCTGCGACATTTTATCGAACTCCTCAATTTGTTTATCAGATTGTAGCAGAATTTGAGTCGCAAAACATCACGCCTCAACGCTCTATTACCCCAGCACCTTCTGCAAATACCTGCCCGTATGACTTGCCTTCACCTTTGCCACCTTCTCCGGTGTCCCCACAGCCACCACTCGCCCGCCACTACTCTCCCTCGTGTCCCATGTCAATCACATAATCGCACGTCTTGATCACATCCAAGTTATGCTCTATCACCAAAACACCGTTCCCCGCAGACACCAATCGGTTCAACACGCCGATCAACTTTTCTACGTCAGCAAAGTGCAATCCTGTCGTCGGCTCATCGAGAATGTAAATCGTCCGCCCCGTCCCCCGCAGTTCGTCATGCTTGCCCCACACCGTCGCCGTCTTATTCACCGCGTTCTGCAAGCGAGGATACAGCGTCTCCTGTATCAGCGTGGACTAGCCGCTTCCCGACACTCCCGTCACCGCCACAAACAAACCCAACTCTCGCCGCTTCCGCCCCAACTCGCCGCATAGTCACACCATAATCCTTCTATAGCCACACTCCTCTTGCCACATCGCCCCTTTCCGCTTCGCTTATCTACCAAAAACAAAACGGCAGACGTTCGATTACGTCTGCCGCGTTTCTTCCAATCCGTAACATTTTGCTCTTATTCCCTCGTGGAACAAGAGCAATGCCACAGCGTATGCACCCAGTCACTCAG
>CAZPZP010000679.1:0-2851 GCA_964591025.1 uncultured Chthonomonadaceae bacterium | reverse complement strand
TTTAAGCCCATTCGCATCTCAAAGACCCGAAATTTTATTTCGGTGAGCAAAGCAAGTGACTCAATAGTCTTTAGAAATCTCTGTTGCGATTTTTCAGCAGGTGTTCGCGGCGTTCAGCGATAGAATCTTCATCATTGCCGACAACCGGCTGATATTCCCCTTTTTTCATCGCGATTCGGAACGCTTCATCATCATACGTGCGCGTTTTGACGACAACAGGCATCGGAACCGCGTGACCGAAGATCAAGGCTTGCTGTTTCGTCTCCAAACTCGCCAAAACTGTCCGCAAACTGTTCGCCCCCGAAACGCCCGTCAAAACAGAGTCAATATCCTTTTCATCATCCAACAGACAGCAGATTTTTGTGCCGACTTGCGAGAGAACTTCGTTATCAATTCCGCTGGGTCGCTGATCCACAATAAGAAGTGTGACGTTATATTTTCGCATTTCGCGGGCAATTGTCCCGAAAATTGTCTGGTCGGCGAGGTGCGGCGCGAGAAACTTATGCGCTTCCTCAATGGTGATAACGAGCGGCTTGGGTTTTGCCGCGTCGTTGCCCATCGCCTCCTCGACTTTCTCACGATAAATTTGATGCAGTCGGCGTGTCAGAATGTTGGCGACCAGCATATATTGAGTCACGCGATCATACTGCCCGAACTCCAAAACCACGTTGGTTCCGCTTTCGAGCGTCTGCAATATCTTGTTGACCGAATCCTCTGCCACTTCGCTGTTAGGCTTAAGAAACGCTTTGCACTCTTCCATGAGGCGGCGCAGTTTGCGTTGCAGTGCGGACAGCGATCCGGCGTGCGCGTTCTTTTCTGCGACAAAGTCCTTCACATCATCGGAGTCCATTTTCAATAACTCTTCGAGCCAGTTGTCTTCGCCGAAATGAGAGGCAAGCAGATACGAGGTTTCCACTGCCGTCGAAGTCAAGCCGAGTTCGCGTTCCAAGAGCAGAATATCATCTATCGAAACCGACCCATACGGAATTTTAATCTCATAATCGGCTTTAACTTGGCGGCGTGACGTTGATGCTTTGTCCAACGTAAAGATTTGCACGCGCTGCCCGAAATAACTCTTCAGACCGCGCACGCCGTCCCGATTACGATCTTCGGTGGTTCCCTGAAATCCATATTCGCTGTGCATATCGAAAATCAGATTGACTGCCTTGTTTGCCTTGATGACGCCGCAGAGGGCGAGGCGCGTCAGGAAGGTTTTGCCGGTTCCGCTTTTGCCGAAAATGGCGTTAGAGCGTTCGATCCAGCGATCCAAGTTCAGGCAGACGGGCGTGTCCATGTCGAGCGGTTCGCCGATATGAAAAAATTTACTGTTCTTTTCCTCGTTGCCGAAGACTCGCGCCACATCGTTTGCGTCGGCATCGAACACTTCGCTGAAATGGGCGGGAATGGATTTGACGGGGCGCAGAGCGTCTTCGTCCTCCTCCTCCGCTCCGTTTTCAACCATGAGCATTGGGCGCAATTTGACGGTTCCGAAGGTGCTGGTTCCTTTGAGAACGGCGCGGGAAAGGACGTCGGTTTTGTCGGGAATATTGAGCAGGACGCCGGGATGCGAGGCATCGAGTTGCACATCGTTGATCATCGAGAAAAAGCGGAACTGTTCGCCGCCGATGGTCACGAATTTACCGACACGCACCGATTCAATACTGACGTTTTCATTGAGGCGCATCTGCAAGCCGTCGGAAAGTGAGCCGCGTACAATGACGCCGAGTTCTTTAGGTTCGTCGCTCTCGAAGGAGACAGAGTTGGGGTTGATAAATCCGTTGCGTTCCATACTGCCATTATAGACGATACAGGAGTCACCGTCAATCCAACCCGGTTGCATTCCAAAAGAAGTCTTGTAAACACTCCTAAAATATGCCAAATTTCTTTCACGATCTCCCCTCTGCCAAGCCCTTTCCCCAAGGCGCATTTTGTTCTGCTGTCACTGGAGAATACCAATGCCTATCGCTAAAGGACTCGCGATAAAATAAATCTTCCCGTCCGCGAGGGCAGACTTCGCGCCTTTGTCGCAGTGACTTGAGTCGCCCGATGAGAGTGGAAGATTTATTTTATCGTAAATCCCCAAGCAGAAAAATTCCTTGCGTTGTCCGGGTACAGAAACGTACCCGGCTGAAAAACAGACGTCCTACGGACGAAATTCCCTTGCTCCTTGAGAGTGCGAAGCACGGCACGGCGGAACGAGACCTGCACGCAGACATTTATTCTGCTGTACTCTTGCAAGAGGTCTATTAGGAGGGGATTTTCGTCCGTAGGACGTCTGTAGTTTAGGCGGGTACGTTCCTGTACCCGAACCTGCCGACCCAATTATCCAATGACCCACCACTCCAATTATCTATTTTTTAGAAATTCGGGCATGAATCGCTTGATTCTTATGGCAAGGTAGGGTAGACTCCCTGCGGTTCGATAGGCAATTGACTGGAACCGGAGCCGCGCAGGACAGAGTTGTTCCTGCCCGAAGCGAAATGTGAGGAAAATCATGGAAACGATGCACAATGAGTGGCACAATGTCGAAGCCACAACCCCCGAAGCCCCGTCGCAAGACTTCATTCGCGCTGTGGCGGAATTACTCGAAACCGACGCCGATGACCTGCTGACTGAGATGGGCTATTCGCGCACCGAAGAGCGGGAGTTGACGGCAAGCGAACGCTAAACGGTTCGCCGTTACTGTAGATTTTATGAGAGACGCACTGAGGGATTAGCTCTCGGTGCGTTTTCTTATGTTTTGGTCAGTTTAGGGACTTACGAAAAAATAAATCTTCCACTCTCATCGGGCGACTAAAGTCACTGCGACAAAGGCGCGAAGTCCGCCTTCGCGGACGGGAAGATTTATTTT
>CAZPZP010000678.1:0-2853 GCA_964591025.1 uncultured Chthonomonadaceae bacterium | reverse complement strand
TCCTATTGGCACGAGAAAATTCTCACGTCACTGGACTTGACACCGGAGGAGCATCTCGAATTCCGTAAACTGCATTCAAGCGTGCTGTCTCCCGGCTCAAAAATGTCGCTCAATCCCTATTATGTCGGCTACAACATCCTGCGCGACATCGAAAAACGGTGGAATGGCGAGGACGACTCCGATTACCCTGAAGACGACTGGCAGGGTCACATTCTGAAACGTCCGACAGGCGAAGGCTTGCAGAAAATTTTCGATGTGCGGCGCGACGAAAGCGATATTTCGTTCCTGCGAAAGTATCTGACGAAAGGCTTGGTCGAGAACCTCGATATGTATACCTACAAATTGGAAGAGGTTCATGGCGAAGAGATGTGGGTTGTGCAGGATACCGATTGGCGGAAGGTGCGCGACTCGATGATTGACGGCATGACCAACTTCGGGATTCCGGTGATCATGGTCGAAGACGGCGATTATAAGCGGCGCGGCGAACTCTTACTCTCACACGCTTACGACGGCAAGGCGTTGGATCAGGAGTATACTTCGCGGACGCTCAAGTATATTCAGTTTTTGTGGAGTCGCCCCGTGCATATCCGCACAGAGAAAGATGGCGAAACGCTTCTCTTTTCACACGACGGGGAAAACTTCTCCGTAACAAAGGAAAAGTAGAGACAAGATCAAAAAGAACGCGCCCGTCAGATTTTTGCTGATGGGCGCGTTTGTTTTGCCGTGGTTGACGGCAGAACGCCGAAACCTGTATACTCTGCACAATCCGAATTTTAGATTGAGAGAAGTCATTCTATGCCCGTTCCACCCGATACCGAACCCAAGCCGTTTCTTGCGCCGCCGCATTCGCCGCTCGATGGCTTTTCTATGGAGGAGTTCAAGGCAAGACGTGATGCCTTGCGTACTGCTTGCCCTGAGAGCATTGTTCTGCTGCGCGGCGCGACGGAAGATGAGGTCAGCAAGCCGGGTATTTTCCACCAAAACAGTAACCTTTTCTACCTCACGGGAATCGAAACGCCGGGAGCCTTCTTGGTGCTGCTGCCCGAAGGTGTGTCGGCAACATCGGGACTGCGCCGCGCCGGATTGCAGAATATCAAGCCGGAAGTGCGCGAAATCCTCTTCTTGCCGGGACGTAATGCCGCAGCCGAAACATGGAGCGGTCCCCAACTCGGACACGGCGAAGAGGCAGAGACGGCGACGGGAATCGAGCGCGTGGTAGATTCTGGACTGCTTTGGAAGGCGATGGCGCAGTGGCTGACCTATCACCCCGTCGTTGCGACACAAGCCCCGTATGGCGAGAACGCGACTCTGACCCGCGAATATGCCCTCATGGAGCGTCTGCGGCAGATCGCCCCGGTTGTGCAGATTCGGGACTGCACGCGGCAAATTGCCCGTCAGCGCATGGTCAAATGTCCTGCGGAATTGGAACGGCTGCGGGAAGCCGTTCGCATCACTCAAGCAGGACAACGCGCTGCCCGCCAAGTGATTGCGGGCGGGGCAGGGAGATTCGAGTACGAAGTCGAAGCGAGGGTTTTAGAGACGTTTCGCAGTTTGGGCGCATATACGGGCTTTGCTTCGATTATCGGGGCGGGGTTCAACGGCACAGTACTGCACTATGAGAACAATCGCCACGAGATGAAACAGGGTGATATGGTTGTCGTAGATATTGGCGCACGACTGGGCGCGTATACGGGCGATTTGACCCGCTCCTATCCTGTCGGCGGACTGTTTTCGCCGCGTCAGAAGGAGATTTATGAACTGGTTTATGCTGTAATGCGCCGCACCGTTGCCGATTTCCGGCTTGGCGAGGATAGCCTGCTGATTCTCAGTGATCGCTGCAAAGAACTTCTGAAACAGGCTCCGGTTAAGGCATTAGACGCCCACCACAAAGAGCAGACAATGGACGTGTTTATGCCGCACGGTTTGAGCCACCATTTGGGCTTGGACGTTCACGATGTCGGTGAAACCGAAATGGCGTTGCTGGTCGGCAGTGTAATCACTATCGAACCCGGCATCTATATTCCCACAGAAGGGATCGGAGTCCGCCTCGAAGATGACTTCCTTGTGACGGAGCGCGGTCTGGAGCCGTTGGTTCCGGGCTTGGAAGTGGAGCGTTCCGAGGTCGAACGCGTGATGATGAAGGAGCGAAACTGATGGCGTCGTTCGAGTTGTTTTATGAGGAGGACGAGGACGTTTTGGAAGTGACATTTGCGACCTTCGACGAGCATTTTGCGCGGGCGATTCCGCTCAATGATCATATTACGCTGCATACCGATTCAACGATGGGAACGGTGTGGGGCTTATCGTTTTATGAGTATAAGACGCTGCTGCAAGTGAGCGAAACGTATCTCGATGAATTGCGCGGGCTGGAAGAGATGCAAGCGAGGCGTGTACTGAATTTGTTGCTGCGACCTCCCGCCTCGGCGTTTTTGGAGTTGATTGCAACAGGCGAACTCCGCGCCCGTGTCAAGGCTCCGTCATTGCAGATGCTGCTCGAATAGATACGGCTTTTCCTACGATTTCGCGATAGTCCTTGACAAATCCGGTTCTATCCCGTATACTTTTTCTTGTTGATGCGGGGTGGAGCAGTTGGTAGCTCGTTGGGCTCATAACCCAAAGGTCATCAGTTCGAGTCTGATCCCCGCTCCCACTTTTCTGTGAGATACGAACTTCCGAGATTGGCTTCCTTGTGTTGATACTTTCAACCGCAAGGAAGCCTTGTTTTTTTCTTGGATTTTCGACGTGAGCGGCGATAGAGGAAAGCAACTCCTTATCCTTTGCTTCTGTTGCCTCTTCCCAAAGGGAGAAGATTTCAGACGACATTTCTTGAACCTGTGAAGCCGTTAAGGGACT
>CAZPZP010000677.1:0-2855 GCA_964591025.1 uncultured Chthonomonadaceae bacterium | reverse complement strand
ACGGCGGAACGCCCCCAGCAGAGAAATTCATTTCGCTGGACTTATGCAAGAGGTCCACTACAATTTTCGCTTCTTTTGGGACTATTCCGACGGTCAGAAGACGAACTGGGGGCGCACCGGCTTGATATTGTCCAGTGGGTGTTGGGCTATGACGAGGGCTGTTCACTTACTGTCAGTGGCGGCGATGCTGTCGCGCCCGTATCGCGAACCGTGGCAATTGGGTCGTTAGGTCGTTAGGTCATTCCCGAAAGAGCGCGAGAGCGTTCCCATGATCGGGAACAAGGAGAACAAAGGCTTGCGTGGAAAAATCAGAATGGCGGCGTTATTGCTCTGTTTAGGGTGGAGCGTGGGGGCGCAGGAACCGGATAGCGTGCGGCGTATTCCGCCTGTCGGTGTGGCGGTTTTGGCGTCGGACAAATCGGAATTGGAAAATGGGATTGCGGCACTTGGAAAAGAGATCGAGGCGTTGCAGGGGCAATATCGCGAGAAGCCGACTCAGCGCGGACTGATTCCCGATGTTCAGATATTCCACAATGCGGCACGTTACGCCTTGACTTACAACGAGTTCTTCAACGAGCGTGAAATTCCTGTGGCGAAAGAGATGATCAAGGTCGGGCTGGAACGCGCCAAGCAACTCCGCGAAGGAACCGCTCCATGGACGGCGGCAACGGGTTTGGTTGTGCGCGGTTATGTCTCCAAAATTGATGGCTCAGTTCAGCCGTATGGCTTGGTGATTCCGGCGTCGGTGCGTCCCGATTCAGCGCAAAAAGTTCGGCTTGACTGCTGGTTTCACGGACGCGGCGAAACGCTTTCAGAACTGAATTTTCTCAATGATCGGATGCGAAACAACGGCGAATTTGTGCCGCGTGATGCCATTGTCCTGCATCTCTATGGACGCTATTGCAACGCCAACAAATTCGCGGGCGAGGTGGATTTGTTCGAGGCGATGGACAGCGTGAAATCGCGCTATAACATCGATCCGAACCGGGTGGTCATACGCGGGTTTTCGATGGGCGGCGCGGCGTGCTGGCAATTCGCGGCTCATTTTCCGGGCGAATGGGCGGCGGCGGCTCCCGGCGCGGGCTTTGCCGAGTCCGTCGAATTTCTCCGCATCAAAAAAGACGAAATGCCGCCGTGGTATGAGCAGAAACTCTGGCATCTCTACGACGCGACGGATTATGCCGCCAATCTCGCCAATCTGCCAACCGTCGCCTACAGCGGCGAAAAAGACGGACAGAAGCAGGCGGCGGACATTATGCGCCGCTTTATGACCCCCGAAAATATTCCACTGACTGAGGTTATCGGGGTAAACGCGGGACATTTCTATACACCGGAAGCCAGAACGGAGATCAACAAGCGGCTTGATGCGATTGCTGTTGTCGGGCGCGATCCCATGCCAAAACATCTCCATTTTACGACGTGGACACTGCGCTACAATACCCTGCGCTGGCTGAAATTAGACGGCTTGGAGACGCATTGGGAGCGAGCAAAAGTAATCGCCGATCTCGATCCGGCGGGGATCACTCTTAAAACGCAAAATGTGTCGGCGTTTACGATTGCGATGGAGGCAGGGCATTGCCCGTTTCCGGCAGGGCGCAAAGCCAAAATTCGCATCAACGGCAATACGCTTGATCTCCCATACCCCAACTCTGATCGCTCTCTGAATGTGTCCTTTCGCAAAATCGGCGGCGGTTGGAAAACAATTGTCACACCCGAAGACGGCACGCTTCGCAAAATTCAGGGCTTGCAAGGTCCGATAGATGACGCCTTTTACGACAGTTTCCTCATGGTCACGCCGACAGGCTCACCGCTGAACAGCACAGTCGGAGAGTGGGCAGCAAAAGAGCAGGAACACGCCGTCACCCATTGGCGGCGACAGTTTCGGGGCGAGGCACGAGTCAAAACCGACGCTGAAATCACCGACGCCGATATTGCCGCGTCCAATCTCATCTTATGGGGCGACCCGAAAAGCAACCGCGTTTTGGCGCGAATTGCCGACAAACTGCCGATCAAGTGGGACACGCAGGGCGTGCGCTTGGGAGATCGCACCTACAACACCGATTCGCACGTTCCGGTTTTCATCTATCCCAACCCGCTGAATCCCAAAAAGTATGTTGTGATCAACAGCGGCTTTACGTTCCGGGAGTTTGCCTATCTTAACAACGCCCAGCAAACGCCCAAACTGCCCGATTTCGCTGTGATTGATGTGCGGGTTCCCGCCAATTCGCGCACTCCGGGCGGCATTGTCGAGGCAGGCTTTTTCGGCGAACAGTGGGAGTTTCTCGCCAAGATTCAGAATGGCAGGACAAAATGAGCAAGTCTCCGCAAATCCCCTATACTCCGCCGGTTTTTTCTGAAGAGGACGCACTCAGCATTGCACAATGGGAGTTGTATACTGCCCGGTCTCGGCGCAGCATCCGGGAGTTCGCGGCAACTCCCGTTCCATGCGGATTGATCGAAGCGGCTCTTCGGATTGCGTGTACCGCTCCGAGCGGGGCAAACCGTCAGCCGTGGCGATTCGTTGTCATCACTGATCCCGAAATCAAGCATCGCCTTCGGCTTGCCGCCGAAGTGGAGGAACGCGAATTCTACGAACATCGCGCCACCTCGGAATGGCTCGAAGCCCTCACTCCGATTGGAACCGACTGGCAGAAACCGTTTCTCGATACCGCTCCGTATCTCATCGTGGTTTTTCGCGTCAATTCCGAACCGGATGGCGACGGCTTCAAGAAAAATTACTACGTGCCGGAATCAGTCGGAATCGCCGTCGGATTTTTGATCTCCGCGCTCAACCATTTCGGGCTTTGCACTCTCACGCATACCCCCGCACCGATGGGCTTTCTGAACGAAATTTG
>CAZPZP010000676.1:0-2859 GCA_964591025.1 uncultured Chthonomonadaceae bacterium | reverse complement strand
GCGAGAGGTGATTTAGTAAGCCTAAAGGTTAGTATTTGCGAAAGCAAGATTCTTGGCTGCAAGCAAAGACAAATGCCCTGTTTTGATTGGCTAAAAATCACGCTAACTGACGACTATTGGGTCATTTGGTTTGCTCATGCAAATAACTTATTGGCTCTTTTCTCTCTCGGAAGATACAATTTTTATGTCGGTGTTCAACATAAGTACTCTGAGATGCCTGAATAGTCACCCTTGTCCTCAATCCATTGCATTGGAAACTTTTGGAAGGTTTGACTTCGTAGGGGGAGAATGGTATACTCTTGCGGCTTAAACGTGCCGAAAATCTCTCATCAGACCCCTGCCCTTATGACTCTGGAGTGTTATCCGATATGGTTGCTTTACCCGGCTTTATTCAGAAATGGTTCGACAATTCCGCCCGCGAGATCGCTAAATATCGCGTCGTTGCGGAGAAGATCACGGAGTTGGAGCCAACCGTCTCAGGCTATTCCGACGAACAGATCAAAGAGAAAGCGCAATCGTTGCGCCGCAAAGTTCAGAGCGAATATGCGGAGAAACTCGCGGCAATCGGCGATGCTTGGGACGAACTCAGCGATATGCGCCGCCGCGAGGAAGATCGCAAGATTTATGATCCGATTCTCGACAGCGTTCTGCCGGAAGCGTTCGCCCTTGTGCGCGAAGCCTCCAAACGTACTATCGGACTGCGCCATTATGACGTGCAGCATATTGGCGGTATGGTCTTGCATGACGGACGCATTGCCGAGATGCGAACCGGTGAGGGCAAAACCCTTGTTGCGACTGCCCCACTTTTCCTCAATGCCCTGCTCGGCAAAGGGGCGCACCTCGTCACAGCAAACGATTATCTCTCCAAACGCGATGCGATTTGGAACGGACCGATTTATGACTTCCTCGGTATGAGCGTGGGCATCATTCAAGGGCAATCACCGGAAACAGGCGATGAAGGCGGCTCCTATATTTATGATCCGAACTTCGGCGACAGCCGCGACGAACGCCACGAATATGCCCGACCCTGCTCCCGCGCCGAGGCATATCAGTGCGACATCACCTACGGCACGAACAACGAATACGGCTTCGATTATCTGCGCGACAACATGGCGTTTTCCAAAGACGATTTGGTTCAGCGCGAAATGCACTACGCGATTGTGGACGAAGTCGACTCCATTCTCATTGATGAAGCCCGAACGCCGCTCATTATCTCCGGCATGGTGGAGCAGAACACCGACAAGTATGATCTCGTTGACCGTATTGTCCGCCAAATGAAGGGCGGTGTAGACGACCCGAAGCGCGACAAGGACAATCCCGACGCCGACAAACATAAACCGAATATCCATTATGTTGTGGATGAAAAGGCGAAAACCGCGACGATCACCGATGCGGGAGTCGGCTTTGTGGAAAATCAACTGCATACCACGGGAATGGTGCAGGGCGATGTCAACCTCTCCGAAAACGGCGAGATTATGCACTATTTGTCTGCTTCAATGAAAGCGCATGGTGTATTTCGCAAAGATATTGATTATGTGGTCAAGGATACCGACCCGACAGACGACAAAGGTCCTGAAATTATTATTGTCGATGAGAATACGGGGCGACTCATGTTCGGGCGGCGGTATTCGGACGGCTTGCACCAAGCGATTGAGGCGAAAGAGCAGGTTGAAGTCCAAAACGAGAGCCAAACGCTCGCGACAATTACTTTTCAGAATTACTTTAGGCTTTACTCAAAACTGGGTGGTATGACGGGTACGGCGAAAACAGAAGAGGATGAGTTCCGCAAGATTTACGCGCTCGATGTCATGCAGGTTCCGACGAACAAGCCGATTCAGCGCAAAGATGCGGCGGATTTGATTTATAAGAATGAGGAGCATAAATTGCGCGGCATCGTGGCGGAAGTTCTGCGCGTTTATGCCAAAGAGCAGCCGATTCTGGTGGGTACGCGGTCTATCGAGATGAGTGAGCGATTGAGCCGACGGTTCAGCCCGCAAATGCTGACGCTTCTCACGTTGATCGAAGTGGCACGCAGCAAAATGGAGTTGAGTAAGTCGCTCGGCAAGGATCGCAAGGCGGAGATGACGGCGACGTTTAACGCGGCGTTGGAAGCACGCCGCAACCGCGAAACGGGCGAAACGACGCAATCGGTAAACATGGGTAAACTGCGCCCGATCTTGAAGGAGTTGGGCATCAGCGAGAAGCCACTGGAGCCGGCAAACCTCAACGAAATCGCCAAAATTTTCGAGGTCGAAGATAGCGGACTGGAGCGGTTGGCAAACGCGCTCGATCATGGGATCGCGCACAGCGTTCTGAACGCGAAGTTCCATGAGAAGGAAGCCATTATCATCGCGGAGGCAGGGCGCAAGGGCGCGGTCACGATTGCGACGAATATGGCGGGGCGGGGGGTTGACATTCTGCTGGGCGGCAAGCATATTCATCAGGAACTGCCGCCTGTAGATGGCAGTGATCGCTCGGTGCTTGCGCTTGCGGTTCCGACGGACATTGACGATGGAACGGATGCGATGGACATTGCTCAGGCGAACCGGGAAGACGATGCGGATTATCGGCGGTTCGGGCGTCCCGATGTGCTGGCGGCGGTGACGAGCGGCGAACTGACCGATGAGGAACACAAGGCGGCGGGGGATGCGGTGCGGAAGTTGGGCGGGGTATATATCCTTGGCACGGAACGCCACGAGAGCCGACGCATTGACAACCAACTGCGGGGACGAGCGGGACGGCAGGGCGATCCGGGCGAGAGCAAGTTCTTCGTTTCCATGGAAGATGAACTGATGCGGCTGTTCGGTGACCGGGCGAACAGTCCTCTGCTGCGGACATGGGAGGAGCATCTCATGATGG
>CAZPZP010000675.1:0-2869 GCA_964591025.1 uncultured Chthonomonadaceae bacterium | reverse complement strand
GAACGCCCCCAGCAGAGAAATTCATTTCGCTGTACTCTTGCAAGAGGTCTATTAGGCAATTGGGTCGTTAGGTCAACTATAAAGATGAATCGGCGTCCTTCGGACGCTTGTCGGAACGATACCAAGACGGGTATTTTCAGTAACCGCTCTTGTAAATTTATGAAGTTCGATTTGCTCACTTATCCTGCGGCGGCGCGAACAGTTTGCACTCGCGAATCGAGGTCTGCATAATTCAGTGGGAGACGCTGCCAATAATACTGAAATTGCGGATCTATCCAATCGCGGTAAATCTCGCTCCATTTCACCTGCCCATGATGCGGTTCCATCGAACTCGAATGGACAGGATGCGACAGCGGTTGATACCGGAAATCCACCGAAAGCCGTATCCGCTCCGGTGTTGTATTCGGCAGGGCTTTGTGGACCGCAAGGCTGTGAAAGAGGATTGCGTCGCCAATCTTGAAATCGCCTCCAACCCACTCGTTCTGCAAGGAATCAGTATCAATCCCAAGCCCTCCTGCCCCGTCCGCTTTGTGAACGGGCAAAATCCCAAGTGTGTGCGATCCGCGCAATACCGTCAAACTCCCCAACTCTTCCGGGCATTCTCCCAAGGGAATCCATGTCGTGTAGGTCTGTTCGGTTCCCTGTATATGGATATAATCCTGATGCGAGGGTGTTGTAAAGCGCACATTCTGCGGAAAAATGATGCGGGCGATATTCCGAGCATGGGGCAATGGCTGCTCGCCGAAAAGCCGCTCCAAGACCTCAAGCAATGCCGATGCGTGTGCCAGAGCATGGAATGCTTCGCTGTGCTGTAGGCGATTATAGACCCGCATAAATTCGGGCTGTCCTTCGACGCAGGCGACTCCTGAAGCCGCAATCCCTTCTTCGGTTTCGCGTTCGGAATCGAGCCAGTCGGCTTCCGAACACAGAGCAAGAATTTCGCGGCGCACATTCAGAATCGACTTGTCAGGAATGAGTTGCGGGAAAAACAGATAACCGTCTTCTGCCATGTGCGCCCGCAGAGTTTCCGCTGAATCGTCAACAGAAGAACGAAGAAATGGAACAAGTGCCGACATAATAACCCCCTCAGACGAATTTGCCTTCGAGTACAGTCTATCATTGTCGCTCGGTGCTGTCAAGTCATAAAACCGCCTTGCTCAACTATTTCGTCGAGCAAGGCGGTTTCTACGGAAAAGAGTTTCGGCAATTATGCCAATACTTCGAGCATCTGCTGTCGCGTTTGCGGTTGGACAGCGTCCATGCGTGTCTTGATCGTAACGACGGCTTGCATCTCCACGATGGTTCCGGCAGGCGAGACCGTCGTGGAGAAGTCAGACGGAATAAACGGCAGACTTCTGATGGGAGCGGTCAAAGCTTGTGGACGCTCGGTAATGCGATTTACGGCAGGAATTTCTACGATCATGACTGGTCTCCTCTCACATATCTCGCCTTGCCGAGACTTCGCGTTTTGTACGCATCTTCTATTTCAATTTCAACGATGAACTTGGTTCGACGAACCCAGTTTTCAGCGTTTATGCGGCAAGGTGTTTCTTTGTGTTCGTAAAGAATAATCGGCGCAATCCCGGTAATATTTAGGGGTAACGCGCAAAAAACATGAAAACATCGGGTGATAAAATGAAAAGTGTGGCGATTATCGGGGCGGGAATAGCGGGTTTAGGGGCGGCACGCGAATTGTGCAGGGCGGACATTGCCGTCACGTTTTTCGAGAAAAGCCGAGGATTGGGCGGACGGGTGGCGACGCGACGCTTGAACGGGTGTACCGTCGATCACGGCGCACAGGTGATTAAGCCGCAAGGCAGTGCTTTGGAAAAGGTGATACTGAACGAACTGCCAACAGACGATCTGATCTCGATTTCGGCTCCGGTGCGCGTTTATCAAAACGACGGCACAATTTTGCCCGTCGATCCGCGCCATGCCTCTGAACCGCAATATACGTATCGCAACGGAATCAGCACGCTGGCGAAATTGCTCTATGCGGCACTTCCCCAAGAATGGGTGACATTCCACTCCGAAACGTGCATTGCCCGAATTGAAGAGACCAAACAAGGCTATGAAATTTATGATGAAACCGATACGCACCGTGGGCAGTTCGACGCCGTAATCCTGACGCCGCCGACTCCGCAAACCGTTGGACTGATTCGGGCAAGCAAATGGCGTGATGAGAGCGAGATGCTCCGCCGCACCGAACTTTTGGCGACTGTTGAGTACAATCCATGCCTGACGGTTTTGCTTGGCTATACCGCTTCTGTCCCTGAACCGCCCGCTTATGCCTTGCTCGCCGAAGACCGTTCGCGTCCGCTGCTGTGGCTGGCATTCGAGCAGGTCAAAACTTCGGAGCGTGCGCCTAATGGCGGCGCGGTTTTGATCGCTCAATTGGGCGGCGAGTTCAGCACTGTACACTATCGCAGTCCCGACGCAGAGATTCTCGACGCAACTTTGAGAGAAATGGAAAGCGTTTTCGGCAACGATTATGCGCGTCCGGCGTGGTGGGAGGTGAAGCGTTGGCTTTTCTCACAGCCAAAAAACGGCGTTTCGTTCGCCGAAGTTAATGTGTCCGGTTCACGTATTATTGTTTGTGGCGACGGTTTGCGCCCGGAACGCGGGCGCGTGCATCAGGCTTTTGATAGTGGGTTGGAAGCGGCAGAGCTGCTCTTAAAAATGAAGGCGTAGCGAGAGGCAATGAGTGGCATGACGGAAATGGTGGCGGAAGCCCAACGCTTGGGGTTGCCCGAATGATTATCGTGGTTTCGGACGTTTGTGTTCTCTATTCTTCTGCTCGGAGTGGGCTTTCTTATAGACAAATCAGATAAATCTCGTACATTGCGCGTCCGAAAGACGCTTGGCGGCA
>CAZPZP010000674.1:2098-2873 GCA_964591025.1 uncultured Chthonomonadaceae bacterium | reverse complement strand
AGAGTGCGAAGCACGGCACGGCGGAACGAGACCTGCACGAAGAATTTATTCTGCTTGACTCTTGCAAGAGGTCTAATACTTTTGGTGAAAAAGCCCGCGTGCCGCCGTGCAACAAAACCATGCAGGAAGCCTCTCATCTGGTGAAGAATACTACCACCACGAACTTTACCGTTTTCCGTCAGAAACCATTCGTTTTATGTGTCTTATGCTCGTCAACGCTGTTCTACTTTCTTGCCGACTGTTCGCCATCTTCTCAATATGGTGGAGTCTTGCGCTGTCTGCGAGTGCCAAGCCCGCGCCGCCCAAAACGCCGTCTGCCGTCAAGCCCGCCATGATACGTTTTGCGCGGGAGATACGCCCAATTTTGTCGGACAAGTGTTTCAAGTGTCATGGGTTCGACCCGAAATCTCGTGTTTCCGGTGTGCGTCTCGATACCGAAGCGGGCGCGTTTGCGGCACTTGCGACGGGCAGGGCATTTGTGGCGGGCAAGCCAGCACTCTCACGCGCCTATCTTCGCATGATCGAGAAAGACCCCGCCCGTCGAATGCCGCCGCCCGATTCGCACCGAACTCTGACCGCCAAGCAGATCGAACTGATTCGCAAGTGGATCGTGCAGGGCGCAAAGTATGAGAAGCATTGGGCGTTCACGCCGCCAAGTCGCCCTGCCCTGCCGAAAGTCAAAAATGCGGATTGGACGAAGAACCCGATTGATGCGTTCATTCTGGAGAAGCTCGAAGCCCACAAATTGCTGCCATCGCCGGAAGTGAGCAAAAAA
>CAZPZP010000674.1:0-2088 GCA_964591025.1 uncultured Chthonomonadaceae bacterium | reverse complement strand
ACGCTGGACGTGACGGGACTGCCGCCGAGCCTTGCCGAACGTGAGGCGTTTCTTGCCGACAAATCTCCGAAGGCGTATGCTAAAGTCGTAGATCGTCTGCTCAGTTCGCCGCGTTTCGGGGAGCGCATGGCGTGGGAATGGCTCGATGCCGCCCGCTATGCCGATACCAACGGTTACCAAGAAGACCGCTATCGCCCGATGTATCCTTGGCGCGATTGGGTTGTTGAAGCGTTCAACAAGAATTTGCCGTTCGATCAGTTCACAGTGGAGCAACTGGCGGGCGATTTGCTGCCAAATGCGACGTTCACACAAAAATTGGCGACGGGGTTCAACCGAAACCATATGCTCAACGGCGAAGGCGGGCGCATTCCCGAAGAGTCGCGGGTCGAATATGTGGTTGACCGCGTGGATACGACTTCGACACTGTGGATGGGAATGACGCTCGCTTGCGCCCGCTGTCATGATCATAAGTTCGATCCGTTGGCGCAGAAAGAGTATTATCGGCTCTATTCCTATTTCAATAATATCACCGAAACGGGCGGAATTGATCGGGACGGCGTCGCGTTCCCTGCCATGCCTTATCTTGTTGGCGAGGACGCCCAAAGAGCCGATGCACTTCAACAGCAAATTGCCACTCTCGAAAAGCGTGCTGCCGATGCCGCGCCGGACGTCAAACCCGCCGCGCAAAAAGAATTAGATGCTGTCAAAAAGCAACTGACCGACCTGCGGAATGCTGCACCGCAAGTGATGATTATGGAGGAGCGACCTACGCCCCGCGAAGCATTTATTATGGAGCGCGGCGCGTATGACAAACCCGGCGAAAAAGTGATGATGGGTGTTCCGGCGGTGCTAAATCCGCTGCCGAAAGACGCGCCCAACAATCGGCTTGGGTTTGCGAAGTGGCTTGTTTCTCCCGAAAATCCCCTGACGGCGCGGGTTGCGGTCAATCGCCTCTGGCAGACGGTTTTCGGCATGGGACTGGTCAAAACGGCGGAAGATTTTGGAGCGCAGGGAAGCCCGCCCTCGCATCCCGACTTGCTGGACTGGCTTGCGTCTGAGTATGTCCGCTTGAAATGGGACACCAAAGCCTTGCTTCGTCTCCTTGTAACGAGTGCGACCTATCGCCAATCGTCGGCAGTGTCGCCGCAATTATTGACCGCCGACCCTGAAAATCGCCTGTATGCCCGCGCCCCGCGCTATCGTCTGCCCGCGTTTATGCTCCGGGATCAGGCGTTGTTTGTGAGTGGGCTATTGGTGGAGAAATTGGGCGGCGCACCCGTCAAGCCGTATCAACCCGAAGGAGTTTGGGAAGATTTCAGTTACGGCAAAATCACCTATGCTCAGGATCACGGCGAAGCCCTGTATCGGCGCAGTCTCTACACGTTTTGGCGGCGTTCGATGGCTCCGACGACTCTCTTCGATACGGCATCGCGGCGGGTCTGCCAAGTCCGCACAGAGCGCACGAATACGCCTCTGCAATCGCTCACACTCTTGAACGATGTGACTTATACCGAGGCATCTCGTTTGCTGGCAGAACGAGTGTTCAAGGAAGGCGGCGCAGCGCCCGATTCACGTCTTGCTCTTGCGTTTCGGCTGGCAGTCGGCAGAAATCTCACGGCAATAGAATCCAAAATTCTGCTTAAACGATTAAAAGCCACAACGGAGTATTATCGCGCCCATTTGCCCGAAGCAGAGAAATTGCTCAGTGTCGGCGAAAAGCCTCGTGACAAAGCGTTCGACGCGGCAGAAATTGCCGCCCTTTCCGCTGTCATGAGCGTGATTCTCAATCTCGACGAAGTGCTGAATAAGGAATAATCTTTATGGCTGTACCGCTTTTGGAATTGGAGGGAACTTGGGAGGAAATCGCTCCTCAAGTCGAGCAGCACTTTGGGGGACTGCGGTTTCATTTGGTCGCATATCCTGCGCCATTCGAAGCAGCAGAATTGCCTCAAGTTGATGACGATGATATTCTTGGCAAACTGATTGCTGATTATCGTATGGATACCGGCATCACCGATTTAGCGCAAGAACACAATCATTAGACCTCTTGCGTAAGTCGGGTACAAGAACGTACCCGACTCAAAAACA
>CAZPZP010000673.1:0-2874 GCA_964591025.1 uncultured Chthonomonadaceae bacterium | reverse complement strand
GTCGGCAGAACGGTATCGGGGTGTTCCGGCGAAGAGACACCGCCCACGTCCCAGCGGTCACAGGTGCAAAGGAGCGGCATCATCCCGATTGCCGCGTGTTCGACGGAGTGGATACTGCCGCCCAATTCGCCGCCTTCGGTGATCAGGCTCATCATTTGTTCGCCGGGAACCGTAAACCAGAACGCTTCCGTCTCGAATGTCTCTTCCGGCAATTCTAAATCCACAATCTCAAGAACTTCATCGCTATAGAGTTTCTTGCGCCGATAGCCGACCACTTTATTGGTGACCACAACCTCACCGAAGTATGCCGTGGTTTTGCCCAATTGACGGCTGTGTTTGGTGTCCAAAATCAGAATATGTGACATTTCGCGGGCTTCGGTATAGAAGTTGACTTCGGCAGGGCGAACATACGCAATTCGCTCGTTTGCGGGAAGAAGTCGTGGTTGGCGACGAACGGGCGCGGATCGCTTGCGAAGTCCATGACGGACTCGGTAACGCACTCGTCGGCGAGGTGAGTTATTAACTATTCAGGACAACGGCAAAGGGTTCGATACGCAGAAGATTCAAAACGGCGTGGGGCTTGTTTCGATGCGCGAACGGGCGACGCAATGCAACGGTACATTGTCCATCGAAAGTCAACCGGGCGGCGGCACAAGATTAAACGCGCAAATTTGACATCGCTTAATTTGGCGATTATTGAACTTTCGGCAGGGCAATTACGGTATAATAAGATAAGATTGTGAAATAAAGAACAATATCCGGTGTGGGGTATTGGGTCATTAAAAACACAGAGCCGCATATTGTGCGTGCATTGCCCAACGACCCAATTGCCCAATTACCTAACGACCCAACAAGGAGCCGAACCATGGCTGTCTTAGAGCGAGAACCCAAAACCTTTCCGAAAATGATTGACGACATCGCGGACAAAATTTACGATGATGTTCGCCTCACTGCCGAGGACGGTTTGCGCCTTTTCCATCATTCCAATTTGCCTGAAATTGCCGCGCTTGCCGATTATAGGCGACGCAAGCTCCATCCCGATACCAATCATCTCGTAACTTATGTTGTCGGGCGCAACGTCAATTATACGAACGTGTGCTGGGTGCGGTGCAAATTCTGCGCGTTCTACCGTGTGCCGGGTCATGACGAGGGTTATACTCTCTCCCGCGAGCAGATGTTCGAGAAGATTCAGCAGATGGTGGATGTTGGCGGCATCGAAATTCTCCTGCAGGGCGGGCTGAATCCCAAACTCAAAATTGACTGGTACGAGGATTTGCTCCACAGTATCAAAGAGAAATTCGGGGCTTATGGCGTGATACTGCACGCTTTTTCTCCGGCGGAACTGATCTATATCGCCAAAATCAGCAGTCTCAGTCAAGCGGAGATGTTTGCGCGGTTGAAGCGTGCCGGTCTGGACAGCGTGCCGGGCGGCGGCGCAGAGATTTTGACGGACCGGGTGCGGCAGTCCATTTCGCCCTACAAAGATACCGCTGATGAGTGGCTCGATTGTATGCGCGAGGCGCACAAGGCGGGTCTGCGTTCGACGGTGACGATGATGTATGGCTCGGTGGATACATTGGAAGACCGAATTGAGCATCTGGTTAGGTCGCGAGAGTTGCAGGACGAAACGGGCGGCTTCACTGCCTTTATTCCGTGGTCGTTCCAACCAGACGGAACCGATTTGCCGGGTATCGAGCGGGCTTCCGCATTCGATTATCTGCGAACTGTTGCCGTTTCGCGCCTGATGCTGGACAATATCCCGCATATGCAAGCCAGTTGGGTCACGCAAGGTCCGAAAGTCGCGCAGGTCGCGCTCGGCTATGGGTTGAACGATTTCGGCAGTACGATGATGGAAGAGAATGTCGTCTCGTCGGCGGGCTGTGCGTTTACCATGCCTATCGAGGAGATGGAGCGATTGATTCGTGATGCGGGCTATGAGCCGATGCGCCGCACCACGCAGTATCAACTTCTGCCCAAGGGAGTACCGGACGGTTCGCCGCTCTTGGCGCAAAACGGTCAAACCGCGATTTAGGTAATTGTCGAGGTGAAATCATGACATCAGTATCTATTTAAGGGGAAAGCACAGAAGCGAATCGTCTTCGGTTTCGCGCCGTTGCTGGAAAGCGTCAGTCTATAGGACGCACGGCGGGTGAGGCGTTGGATTCTCTGCTGGCAGAGCGAGGGGATACCATCGAGTCGTCTTTGATTTTGATTCAGCGGTTTGCCCCTGATTCCTATTTCACTCAAGCACAGCATGACCGTTTGCGCGAATTGATGGGGAAACGCCCGCATCTCTCTGCCGAAGAGGGCGAGGAATTGGACGCTCTAATTGATGCCGAACTCGATGCAACTGTCGCACGCACAGATGCCTTTGTGGGCGAAATGAGCAAATGAATCCGCTGTGTCCTTTGGTTGCGGAACGGGCAAAAGGGCAGTGTGAGTACTGTCACGCACCGGAGGAGATATTCAATTTTGCTTTCGAGGTTGAACATCTCCTGCCTGTTTCTCGCGGCGGAACCGACCAACCGGATAATTTTGCACTTTCCCGTAACGCTTGCAACCGCTATAAATCCGATTTCACGACGGGCATTGATCCCGAAACAGGGCAGGAAGTCGGACTTTTTCGTCCCCGAAACGAAATCTGGAGCGAACACTTCCAAGCCACTATCGAAACGGCAGAAATCGTTCGAATATCGCCGACAAGACGGGCAACTGTTGCCCGCTTGCAGATGAATCGTCCGCGTCAAATCATTGCACGCCGCCGTTGGATTCTGCTCAAATTATTTCCTTGAAACTGTCTGAACGTATGCAGATACGCTCCCATTATGCGGCGGCATACTCGGTATATTGGCGCAAGTGCGGCGGGTGGAATGC
>CAZPZP010000672.1:0-2875 GCA_964591025.1 uncultured Chthonomonadaceae bacterium | reverse complement strand
GACGATTACCAAATGGATCACCAACTTTGACTATTCCTAATTGTATCGTGACAGATTATTGAGGATATGTCAACCCTTTTTGTCCCAAGAGGATAAAAATTTAAAAAATAGTGCAGATTACTCTTATACAGCTACGAAATTCTTTTCGCAAGGCAGACACGGCTGTGTTAGACCTCTTGCAAAAGTGTTCTTGTACCCGCAACGGAATTGTCCTCTAACCTAATCCCTAAAACCTTCTCTGACGGGTACTTCTTGCACCCCCAGTAGATTTTTCCGCCCGCTGACTGATGTAAGAGGTCTATTGGAAATCATAAGAACGCCCCTCACTCGCTCTGAATGAGGGGCGTCCTTGGTTCATTGGCTATTGGGTAGCAAACGCTGTGATATAGATTTTCACGACAGGATAATCGGCGTCTTCTCCCGCCTCTTCGTTGATCTTTTCGAGCAGTTCCTCTTTGAGTTTTTCCCTGCCTTTTGTACTCGACAACTCTTTCAGCGATTTCTCCGTCAGAGCGGCAATGATCAAGTCGCGTGCCATAGGGACAATCTCTTTGGCTTTCTCTTCCGTCATTCCCACTTTCAAGCCGAGCGCGAGACTGGCTTTGAGATAGTGGTCGCCGTTGCCTTGCAGATTGACAAGAAATTCTTCGAGTTGGAGGCTATGCCCGACTTTCTCCTCTTCCTCTTCGTGATTTCTGCTTTTCTTGCCTTTTTTGCCGTGCGATTCGTCCTCGTCATCGTGACTGGACTTGCTGAATTTGGACTTTTTGGTGCCTTCTTTTTTGCCGTCTTTTTTGCCGCCTGCCATGACGGTCTTACCCACAAACAGGGCGATCACCAACACCACAATTCCTATAATCAACGGAAGCGGCTTTTTCTTTTTGCCGCCTCCCTCTTTTTTTTCTTCCGGTTTCGCCGACATGAGTCGTCCCTTTCTCAAGCGTGTTCTATGGTGCGGGCGCATCGCGAGGGTGCATTGCCGACACCACACGCCCGATATTAAGGTTCCAGTATGGGCTTATCCTCCTCCGGTTCAAGAGTGAGAGAGGAGTCCGTCCCTTTTTGCGGCGTTGCAGGTGCCGCCATAATCCGCTGGATTTCGCTCCTGCGGATCAGGTCGGATTCACGCTGCGCCGCCGATTTGAGAATAACAATATCCACCCGCCGATTGCTCGAACGCTTCCGATCTGAGACATTCGGCTGGATCGGGCGCGTTGCGGCAAATCCTGCGGCGATAAACCGCTTGGGTTCGACGCCCTGCCCTTCGGAAAAAACCCGCAGGATTGCAGCCGCTCGCGCCGCAGATAACTCCCAATTCGACGGGAACTGGGCAGTCTTGATCGGCAGATCGCAGGTATGCCCCTCTATCTGCACTTTATTCGGGACTGCCGCCACGATTTTGCCAACTTTGATCAGCAAGTCGCTGGCTTGAGAGCGTACACCCGCTTTGCCCCGCTCGAACAGAAGTGCGTCGGAGGCGAGCGAGATAATTATGCCCCGATTGTCCGATTTCACCTGCACGCGGTCTTTCCAGTTTTGTTGTTCCACAAATCGGCTCAAATCACTCACTGTCTCCTGATACTTCTTATATTGTCCTTCAGAGAGAATGCCGATTTGAGTCGTGCGGGTTCCCACACCGACGCTCGACGGCGAAGCATTTGCACTCGCATTGAAGCCGCCTCGAAGCGAAGACGCCACCTGCGCGAACTTGCCCTTGCTCATCACGGACATCGCGTATAGCATGAGGAAAAACGCCGTGAGCAGCGTGATCATGTCCGCATAGGTGAGGAGCCATCGGTCAGAATTATCGTGTTCGATTGTCGCCGTATTTCGGAATCGCGTGGTCGTCATCGTTTGATTTTCCTATCGCAGTGCAACCGGAGTGCCGACTCCCGGAAGCAGTTCGCGCAGTCGCGGAGCAATGAACGCCCGTAGTTTTTCGTCCACAATGCGCGGATTATCTCCCGCTTGAATGGCTAAAATTCCTTCGACTATCAGTTCGCGATGAAACGCCTCTTCCGCCGTCTGTCCGCGCAGCTTATTGGCGAGCGGCAGGAAAATCAGGTTGGCGGAGGAGACGCCGTAGAGTGTGGCGATAAACGCCCCCGCAATGAGTGGTCCCATTTTCGCCGGATCGCTGAGATTGGCGAGCATATGGATCAAGCCGATAACCGTTCCGATAATGCCGAGGGTCGGCGCGAATCCGCCCATCGTCGTGAAAATGCTGACACCGATTTTATGCCGCTGTTGGAGAAAGTGAATCTCTGTTGCCATCACGTCACGCAGCAGTTCTGGTTCGACTCCATCCACTGCAAGCCGCATTCCTCGCGCCATAAACGGATCGTCAATAAATTTGGACTCGCGCTCCAAAATCAGCATTCCCTCACGGCGCGTGCGCTCGGACAGTCCAACCAGATACCCGATGGTTCCAGTCACATCTTCGGTCTTTTCGCGAAACGCTTTGCCGACGATTTCGGGCAGCACCCGTATCTGATCCATCCGAAAACTCATCATCGCGGCTCCCACGGTGCCGCCAAAGACGAGCAGACCGGCAGGGACATTGATCAGCGAACGCACGTCGCCGCCTTCCATCAACATCGCCCCGATCAGTGCGCCCCATGCCAACAGCATTCCGATGATTGTTGCGAAATCCATATCTGCTCAAATTCCTTTGGATTATTGGTTCATTGGGTCGTTGGGTTCGGGTACAGAAACGTACCCGACTCAAAAACAGACGTCCTGCGGACGAACCCGTGAGAAGTCTCTGCCTCTGCATTGGGATTTGAGTGCGAAGCACGGCACGGCGGAACGCCCCCGTCTGAGGAATAAATTGTTACTGTCCAAATCTCGTTGCTGAGATTTTGCCGGGTGTGCG
>CAZPZP010000671.1:0-2880 GCA_964591025.1 uncultured Chthonomonadaceae bacterium | reverse complement strand
ATTGATACCGACTTGACCCTTCGCGCCATGTTCGGCGGCATCAGTGGCTACTATCAAGGGCGCGTGTTTGCGTCGTTGTCGAATATCGGGCTTGCGCTCAAACTTCCCGCCAACGCACAAGATGAACTGCTTCAAGTCGAAGGCGCGAAACGCCTCCAATACGAACCCGATGCGCCTGTCAGCAAGCAGTCGGTTGTCGTGCCGGACACGATGCTTTCAGAGACTGAGAAATTGGCGGCGTGGGTTAAGCGAAGTACCGACCATGTTCTGACGCTGCCCGCTCCCAAGACGAAAATCAAGAAATAGGTCTACCAATCCGCAACCGAACCGTCGTCGGCGTGGAACCATCTGCCCGGATCAGATTGTTCCGTGATGAGATGGGCGCGAACAAAATCCTCGTCAATCTCGACACCCAAGCCGGGAGCAGTTGGGACAGCGATATAGCCGTCTTCGACCACATACGGAGTTTTGAGATAGCCGTTGCCAAGCCCAATCGGATCGATAAATTCCTGCACCAGAAAGTTCGGGATACACGCATCAATTTGCAAGCACGCCGCGAAGTTCAAGGGACCATACGGGTTGTGCGGAGCCACTGCCGCATACCAGCACTCCGCCATGCTCGCAATCTGCCGAGTCTCGAAAATGCCGCCGCAAATGCACGGATCGGGTTGCAAAATCGTTGCCGCGCCTTTCTCTAAAACCTCACGAAACGCCCATTTCGTGAACAGACGCTCGCCTGTCGCGATGGGCGTATGTGACTTCCGCGTAAACTGCGCCAACGCCTCGACATTCTCCGGCAGAACAGGTTCCTCAATAAAAAACGGGTGAGAAGGGCGCATCGCCTCTTCCATCCACATCGCCATCGTCGGACTGACGCGCCCATGAAAATCCAGCATGATATCGACGCCGTTCCCAACCGCCTCCCGTGCCGCCGCCACATTCGCCGCCGCCGCTTCCACGACGCTGTAATGATCCACGACATGAACCTGCTTGAAGGGACACGTCTTCATCGCCGTAAAGCCCCGCGCCGCCAACGCTCCCGCACTCGCCCCAAACTCTTCGGGCGTCTCACCGCGAAAATGAGTATATACACGGATTTTATCGCGCACATTTCCGCCTAACAATTGCCAGACCGGAACGCCGAGCGACTTGCCCAAAATATCCCACAGCGCGATTTCGATGCCGCTGATCGCCGCGCACAGAGTCGGTCCGCCACGCCAAAACGCCCCGCGAAACATCCGTTGCCAGTGATGCACAATTCGAGTCGGGTCTTCGCCCATGACATGATGCGCGTAACTCTTCACTGCCTCTGCAATCACGAACGCCTTGTCGCCCAGACACTCGCCCCAGCCGAACAAGCCCGAATCCGTCGTCACTTTCACAAACAGCCAGCGCGGTTCTACAGCGAACGTCTCAATCTCGGTGATCTTCATTATTCAGGTTCCTTTTCGCTCTTGGGGCAGGTTTTGGGGACAAGCGGATTGACAGCAAGGGCGTATTGCTTTGCAATGCGCCCATTGACAATATGCTCCTCGATGATCTTCTCGCACGCCTCAAGAGTCACTTCGCCGTACCAGACGCCTTCGGGATAAATGACCATGACGGGACCGCCGATGCAAAAACAGAGGCAGTCGGTCAGTGTTCGGTAAAAGGGTTTGCCTTCCTTTCGGAGTGCGACCATTCGCTTGCCGAGATATTTCCAGACCGCCATTCCCTCCTCATAATCGCAGCACACGCCCCCTGTTTGGTTGGGTTTGCCCGCGCAGAAAATGACGTGATACTCATTTCCTGCGCGAGTTTCCGCTTTCTTTTCCAGTCCTTTTCGGTTCATGGTTCAGCCTTTCGGATAGCGAAAATGTCCGGTGATTTGCCACGCGGTCAGGCAGTCCTCTTCCTGAGCGCGGCTGAGATTGTGAATGACGCGCGGCAAACCAACGGCATTGGTTCGGTCACTGAGAACGCCGCAATGCCCTAACCCGCTCGGCAATTTCCAATACACCAAGTCGCCGGGCTGCCATGTCGCCGCGTCTTTGCCCGTCGTTCCCAATGGGAGCGATTTAGCATGACGTTTGAGGAAAACGAGATGGTTGGCGGTGCGCCGGTGATCTATATTGGAGTCAGGCTTTTTCAATCTGTAGCGTTTTGGATAGACAGCAAAATTCTGCTTCATGTCCTCATGAATTTTTTGCTGCAAGTCAATTTTCGCCGTTCGCAATGCTCGCACAACGACATCGGTACACGCTCCGCGCTCTTTCGGCACATCGCCCATGGGATACGCCATGCGATAATAATTCGCGTCATAGGTCGGGGCGCGTTCTGCTTCTGCCTTCGCTCCCGCCACGATCTGCGCGGCTTTGGGGGTCAGTGGTCGGTTGGTACTCTGCGACGACGCGGCGTGACGACATCCGAACCACAGAGACACCGAGGCACAGAGGATGCACAGAGAGAATTTTGAGAAGGACAAGCGTTTCATATCGCGCGGGAGTTTCGGCAGAAGTATGCCGTTTTCCTGCCTGCGTCACGGCGGGACTGGATTTCGGGCTGAAGATCGGCGAAGCTTCGCAATGAGAAGTTTGCCAAAGCCATTCGACTCGCCTTCGAGTATGATCCGCAGCCTCCCTATCACGCCGGAACACCCGAAGGAGCGGGCGAAGACATTTCCGGCATGATGATGGCGATGTATGAGCCGCTTCGCGCCCAAATGAAAGACGTGGCACATAAAGCAAACAAACACAAAGGATAGCCACTTGGCTTGTTTCGAGAAGGGAACTGTGGCATGGCTCCCCTTCCGCAGTGGGTACTGAAAGTACCCGGCAAAAAAGTACGAGCGTCTTTACCTCACCCCCAACCCCTCTCCTGATACCCGAACAAGTTCGGAGG
>CAZPZP010000670.1:1580-2890 GCA_964591025.1 uncultured Chthonomonadaceae bacterium | reverse complement strand
CTTGGCGGAACGCCATACAGACGGGGGTTTAAAACCCCCGGTTAAGAGCAGCAACTCTTGCAAGAGGTCTAATAGAGATTTGAGGAACAGATTTTGATCGTTTCAAGCAAGAAAAAAGTGGGAATTATCGCATTGATTGCGCCCGTGCTTTTGAGTCTGCCAATTCTGGCGGGCGCATGGGGCGTGACTGGGCATCGCTATGCCAATGGGTTGGCGGTAGACAGTCTGCCCGCCGAACTCAAACCGCTTTACCTTGCTAATCGGGCATGGATTGTCGAACACAGTTCCGACCCCGATAAGTGGCGCAACAAGAACAAAGCGGAAGCTCCTTACCATTTTATTGATTTGGATACATGGCAGGATAAAGAACCCAAAGTTTCCGCTGAAGATTTCCCCGAAGATTATTGGGTCGCGTGCAGCCTCTTCGGTAAAGAGGCGGTTGACAAAAATGGAATCGTGCCGTGGCGTGTCGGGCAATACTATCACAAACTGGTGGCGGCGTTCAAGAAGCGCGATGCGCGGGCAATCATTGAAATCTCGACGTTTATGGGGCATTATGTCGCCGATATTCATGTGCCGTTTCATGCTGTTGCCAATTATGACGGGCAGCTCACAGGGCAAAAAGGGATTCATGCGCGGTTCGAGAGCGTGATGGTGGACAAGCAGATCAAAGTTCAAGAGTTGAAAGCGCAGACGCCGGAAATGATCACGAATCCTGTTGGTTCGATGTTTCAATGGGCAAAACTCAGCTTCAAACGCCATTTCGACGTGCTAAAATCGGACAAAGAGGCGGTCACTACCGACGCAAAATTCGGTGATGACTACTATAAACTTTTGGGCGAAAAGTCGCGCCCGATTGCGGTGGCGGCACTCGAAGAGAGCGGTACGCATTTGGCGAGTCTGTGGCTTTCGGCGTGGATCGCGGCAGGGAAGCCGGAATTGCCGACGCCCGCCGATGTTCATACCGGCGAACCGCTCGATGCCCCGACGACTGATCCTGATCTGCCTAAAACGCCGATGGAACAGAAGCCCGCCGAGCAGAAACCCGCCCTGAAAAATTGACACGAAAGAGGTCGCCGATGAGCCGAAAAGAAGAGCAAAGCGCGGCACGCGCCGCACAAGGGATTCAGAAGGTCGAAGCGTTCTGGCAGGCACGCCTACCAGAAGCGTTTCGCCGTCTCTATACCCATTTTGTTCATCCATTTGTGGCTCCATGCGAATTTCTGTCACTCGATGAGATTGGCGAGGGCGTCGGGCGATTTTACGGAATGCTGCCGACGTTCCTTCCGTTCGGGCGCATTGTCGGCGAG
>CAZPZP010000670.1:0-1570 GCA_964591025.1 uncultured Chthonomonadaceae bacterium | reverse complement strand
CTATCTCACGCCCGACAACGAAGGCGGCAAATGGCCTGTCCTTTTTTGGGATGAGGACGAGCAGTATCTGCGCCCCGTCGCTTCGGATTTCGAGGCGTTTCTGCGCTATTGTATCTTGGTGGGTCGCTATGAGGTCGAGGATGATTTGCATGGCGTCCCTGATACAGAAGAGCAGACACGGCTCACTTTGGGGCATCTGCTGCAATTGCCCGACGAGATTTTAACAGGAAGCGTACCGCGCAACGAAACCGAACTGTATCAGCGATTGACCGCATCCGACCCGCAGGACGCCATGAGCCTCTGCCAAATGGGATGTCAACGTCGAGCGCAAGCCCGCGACGAACGCGCCCTCGACTATTTCCATCGGGCAGCCGAAGCCGCCCCTTGGTTCGGGGACGCAATGTATCTCACAGCGGACACCTATCGGGTCAAGGAGAAATTCGACAGAGCGGTTCAAGGGTGGTGGGGAACGGTTCAACGCCTGATTCCGCTGTGTACGCGCACCTACGCTTGGAATCTCGGCGAAGATCATCCCGAAGGCGAAATTTACGAAGTGGCTTCCGATGCCTTGCGCCAATTCGATAACTATGCCGAAAAAGCGACCCGCCGCACGCCGCTTTGGAGTGTTGTCGTTGACGGCGAACCGTATGATCCGCACGCCCGCGAAGATTTAGCCCGCTTGCTGACACAGCAGGGTGATCTCTATGGAGCAACACGCGAACTCTTCAACGCCCTCTTCCTCAACAGCGGTTCGCAGACCTCCGACTGCGAGCGCGTGTATGATACACTGACAGCACACCTCAAGCACAGCAATCAGGAACGGGCATCGAGCCTCGCCCGCTTTGACCGCGACCTGTCCAACTTGTGACAACTCCCCAGTGATAAATCATGGGGCTTCTCAAACTACGCACAACCTAACGGTTAAAATTGCATCTTCGCTAATAGACAAACCACTCAAACATCGGACATATCCGCGTCCGAAGGACGCTTGGCGGAACGCCATTTCAGACGGGGGTTTTCAACCCCCGATCTTACGAATGTACGGAGTTTAAGCGATTTCTCTATTAGCAGGAATTTCTTGCCGCAATCGCAAAATATGCCAAATAATGGCACGCATCAACGCAGTCGCCCTGCCGGGATTGCATCGGTGCGAAAGACAGAGAAGTTCCTGCCTCTATCGCCCTACGGGCAACAGCAGTTCCTCCCCGCCGAAGCCCTGCCGCCCTTTTTCTGAGGCACGAGACCGATACAAACGCGGCAGGATCAGCGGGCTACTATGAGTATATTTTCGGTACTATCCTCGGCACAGACACAGATATCGCTCTGGCGCAAGACGCCGCGCAGCAGACATGGGACGCGGTGGAACGGGCGCGGGGCGAGGCGGCACTTCGGGAAAACGAAGAACGGTATCGTCTCGCAATGAATGCGGGCAATATCAGTGCGCGGGATTGGGACATCATGCGTCAGCACGTCGCTCCTATCCAGTCAACGTATTAACTCCCCTCTCGCAGCGGGGGTTTTAAACCCCCGTCTGGAAAAAACAAGCGTCTTTCAGACGCACCAACTCGAA
>CAZPZP010000669.1:0-2893 GCA_964591025.1 uncultured Chthonomonadaceae bacterium | reverse complement strand
TAAATATTAGCCGATGTTTGGGGTCATGGCGCGTTGGGGATTGACGATGATGCCGTCGAAAATGGCGGCACTGCTTTTGACGCTGCAATCGCGCCCGATGACGCACCGCTCAATCTGTGTCCCGCGCATGACGACTGCCCCGTCCCAGAGAATGCTCTCTTTGACAATCGCCCCTTCCTCCACAGCGCAATTGTTGCCGATGACGGTATTCTCCAGCACTTTCGCGCCCGCTTCGATTCGTACATTGTCTCCAATAGCAACAGGATAGGCGATTTCCGCTGTCGGATCGATCTGCACGTTTTTGCCCATCCACGTATATTTCCGCACTTCCTCGAACGGCATCGTGCAGTTGACGCGCCCCTCCAGAACGTCGCGGTGGGTCTGCTGATAGATGTTCAGGTTGCCCACATCTTTCCAGTACGCGGCGGTGAGGTGTCCATAGACCGGCAAATGCTGCTCCAGCAGCAACGGAAACACCTGCTTGCCGAAGAGATAAAATACCCCTCTCGGAATCATATCGAAAATCTGCGGCTCAAAGACATATACGCCTGTATTGGCGGTATTCGAGAAAATCACTTCGCCTTTGGGCTTTTCCAAAAAGCGCGTGATGCGGCTGTCCTCGTTCATCAGGACAATTCCATATTCGCTCGGATCATCCACCAAAGAAAGCGCAATTGTCGCCAGCGAATTTTTATCGCGATGAGTTTTGACGAGTTTGGTCAAGTCCATATCGGTTAGGTCGTCGCCGCCGATAACGATAAAGGTCTCCTCTTTGAAAAACTCTTCGACGCGCTTGAGGCTTCCGGCGTCGCCCCAAAGTTTGTCCTCATGGGAATAGGAGATTTTGACGCCCCATTTCGAGCCATTGCCGAAGTAATTTTCGATCTGATCGCCGAGATAGTGAAGGTTGATCATGATCTCGGTGAAATTGTGCTTTTTGAGAAGTTCGACCAGATATTCCATGACCGGACGGTTGAGAATCGGAACAAGGGGTTTGGGGACACTGCGGGTCAGCGGGTCGAGGCGGGAACCGACTCCGGCTGCAAGAATCATCGCTCTCATTGTGGATACTGCTCCTATGGGAAAGGCGTTTGCGCCGTCTTCAGTGACGGTCATCAGTTGAATAGACAGAGTGATATACTCCCCTGCCTAAAGGCGAGGGGCTTCTCAAACTACGCACAACCTAATGGTTCACGTTAGCGTTTGATGGCAGTGCCCCTGCCTCTTTATCGGCAGACAAAAGCCTGCCAATCTTGCGAATGTTCTCTGCGGCATTCTTGTCCCGATGCAGAACTAATCCGCAATAAGGACAAGAGCAAGAAGGCAATTCCTCCCCCGCCTGAAGGCAGGGGTCTTCTTGCCTTGATTTTATAAAGGACTGCTTATAGAAGATTCTGGCAAATTTGGGGAAGATTCTCAGCATGATGCGGGAAATTTCCCCGCTGAGTTATGGGCAATTTTTATGCCATCCGCCGTGCAGCAAAAAATCCCTCTCATCAAAAAGGCGAGAGGGAGAATTCGAGAAGCCAAAATGCAGGGGGTTATCGCGCCGCCATTTCTGATTTTGCCCTTCGTGGATTGCTTCGCACAACGGCAGTGACGACGTTTTCCGTCTGCCCAGCATTGTCGCGCAGGAATTTCCAGATATTTGCGGCGACAAATTCGACCTGCTCCTCCGTCAGTTCAGGGTGGATCGGCAGCGAAAGTACCTCACCTGTTACACGCTCCGCCTGTGGGAAATCGCCCTCGCGGTAGCCCAAATCGGCATAAGCGGGATGCAGGTGCATCGCCAATGGGTAGTAGATTTCGGTGTCGATCTCTTGGGTTTTGAGGAAGGCTTGCAGGGCGTCGCGTCGGCTGCTGCGGAGTGTATATTGATGGTAGATATGATAGTTGCCCTGTTCCTCACGCGGCAACGCCAAACCATATTCCTCGCTGCCGCTCAACAATTCTTGATAGCGGGCGGCGTTTTGGCGGCGTCCCTCATTCCATTGCGTGAGCAGAGGCAGTTTCGCCATCAGCACAGCGGCTTGAATGGCGTCGAGGCGGCTGCAATATCCCACGCGCTCATAATAGTATTTGTGCGTTTTTGTGCCGTGTCCGCGCAAACTGCGAAGAGCCTCGGCGATTTCGGTATCATTAGTGAGAATCATTCCGCCGTCGCCATACGCGCCCAAGTTTTTGGTCGGATAGAAGGAAAGTGTGGTGGTATCACCCGCCACGGCAATCGGTTCATCGAATTGGGAAGAGCCGATAGACTGTGCGGAATCGATTACCAATTTGAGATTGTGCGCCTGTGCGATATTGCGAAGGGTGTGGCGATCCGCCATCTGCCCATAGAGGTCAACTGGAAGCAGGGCTTTGGTGCGTGGCGTAATGGCTTGCGCGATTTGTTCGGTATCGAGATTGAAGGTGCAGGGATCAATATCAATATAGACTGGTTTCGCGCCAACATGATAGATCGCTTCGGTGGTCGCGCCAAAAGTGAACGGCGTGGTGATCACTTCATCGCCTGCGCCGACTCCGCACGCCAGCAGTGAGAGCGTCAGCGCGTCGGTTCCCGAAGCGACACCAACCCCGTATTGCGCTCCGCAGCGTTCGGCAATCTGCTCTTCCAACTGCGTGACATTGCTGCCACCGCTGAACCGACAACTCTCGATGACGGCGACAATGGCGGCGTCGATCTGATCCTTGAGTTCATAATACTGCGCTCGCAGGTCTGCGAGTGGAACTTTCAACCTTTTCTCCCTCTCCGAACTTCTTGCGATTCGGCTCGTGTGCGGCAGTTGTGCGGGATGTCCGGTTCTGCCTTGTCAGCATTGGGTCGGTGGGTCATTAGACCTCTTGCAAGAGGCGGGTACAAGAACGTACCCAACTCAAAAACAGCCGTCCT
>CAZPZP010000668.1:0-2898 GCA_964591025.1 uncultured Chthonomonadaceae bacterium | reverse complement strand
CAGGAATGCCGTTGAACATAATGTTCTCGTTCGGAAATACAGCGCACATTATTCATAAATCTACTGGGGCAATTATCGGCGGTTTTTCTGTTTTCTTTATCTTGGCAAACCCTTCCAAAAGAAAAAACCGCCGCAAGTAAAAGGCGCATCAAGCAGGAAAATGTCACCTTCTGCCCGAAATAACGTTCTGAAAAAGAAGAGGCAAATCTGTCCTCGGTAGGAAATGAAGGAGAACGGAAGTTTTGAGCAAATTGAGAAGTCTCCGCGTGATTGCGGCATTTGTTATTGGTGGGTTTTGTGCGGTGATGCCGGGCAGGGTTCAGGCGCAAAAGGGCGGCGGTAGCAGCAATGCCAAAGCCCAAGTGACCGCTGCTGTGAAGCAGTTTGAGGAGGCGTACAAGCGCAAAGACGCCAAAACGATGATCTTGAAATTGATGGCTCCGACGCAGGACAAAGGGAAGATTCAGCAGCGCGGCGAATGGCTCAAGGGCAATGGTCCTGGCGACGCGCCGAATACGGCTCCGCCACTGTTTACCAGCAGTCGTGGATCATTTGTGCCGTCAAAGTATGTGATCGCTTCGGCGACGCCGCAATCCGCCGACAAATGGACGGTGGTTGTCAAAGAGGACGGCACGTATCGCGATGAAGACGGTAAATATAAAGTCAGTCGGACGCGCTATGTGACGGTCACAAAACATAAAAACAAATGGCTGATCGCCGATTATGTGATGAAGGAGAATTCCACCAACTACGGCTTTTTTGTAGATGATATTTCCGACAAAATGACGCCGATTGGAAAATAATCTCATGCCCGAAAATACCACGCCACGCCCACACCCCGAAACCATTGTGACGCATTGGGCGGAAGACCCGCGCCGCTATCTCGGTGCGGTGGTTCCGCCTATTTTCCAGAATTCGCTGTTCACCTTCAAGAACAGTGCCGACCGTGCCGCGTCATGTGTCCCCATTATGCCGCCGTTCGAGGAGGGAAGCGACGGCGAAACGTGGGTTCCGCATCACGGCTACGAGTATACCCGCGTCTCGAATCCGACAACAGACATCACGGAAGCGAAAATCGCGGCGTTGGAGCAGGGAGCGCGGGCGCGGTGTTTCGGGAGCGGCATGGCGGCAATCTCGGCGGCGATATTATCCTGTGTCAAGGCGGGCGATCATATCGTCTGCGTGGATACGGTTTATGGTCCCACCCGAACCTTTTTGTCGAGTTATCTGCCGCGTTTCGGGGTGACAACGACCTATGTAGACGGCTGCGAAGTACAGGAATGGGCGGACGCGATCACGCCTGCAACCACGCTGTTTTTTCTCGAATCGCCGTCGAGCGTGGTGATGAAACAGCAGGATTTGGCGGAAGTGGCGGCATTGGCAAAAGCGCACGGTATCACGACGATTTGCGACAACTCATGGGCGTCTCCGCTCTTCCAAAATCCGCTGGAATTGGGGATCGATCTGGCGGCGCATTCGGCAACGAAATATCTTGGCGGACACAGCGACATTATCGCGGGCGTCGTGGTCGGAGAAGATGCGCGGATGCAGAGGCTTCTCACCGACGAGGGCTGTCTGCTCGGTGCGGTGCTTGACCCGTTTGCGGCATGGCTCCTTCTGCGCGGACTTCGGACGTTGCCGATTCGGATGGAGCGGCATCAGCAGACAACACAGAAACTGGCATACGCCCTGCACGAACACCCAAGCGTGGCGCGTGTGTTTTATCCGGGCAGTCCCGATGATCGCCAACTCGCTTTGACACAGAAACAACTGCGCGGCACAAGCGGCTTGCTGAGTTTTCAATTAAAAGACGCTTCGTTGGAGGCGGCGCGGCGGGTTGTGGACTCTCTGAAATACTTCGCGATTGGGTGCAGTTGGGGCGGCTTCGAGAGTTTGGCGTTGGCGATGACGGTTCCGGCGCGGGCAATAGACGAAGCGGGCAACTCGGCACGCCACTTGCTTCGCTTGCATATTGGACTGGAACACGCCGACGACCTCTGGAACGATCTCGACGCGGCTCTGAATTTTATGGGTTAAATTGCGCTGGCGGCGGCTTTGTCGAGCAGCCACGTCAGGGTTCCGTGTATCGGCTTGACGGCTTGCGAAGGCAAGGTTTCGGGCAGATAATCGCCGTCGAAAACCAATTTGACCGTTTCCGCTTTGTCCTCACCAGCCACCAAGAACAGGACTTCGGCGGCATTGTTAAGGACGGGATAGGTCAGCGTCAGGCGCGGCACGAACGGCTTCAATCCGGGTTCTGCGGCGACCACAAGCCGATCCGTAACATTCAAGGATTCTTGATGTGGAAACAGCGACGCGGTATGCCCATCGCTTCCCATACCCAACAGAATCAAATCGAACCGAGGAACTTCGCCCGCGTCTATTCCAAACTCCCGCCGTAACGTCTCTTCGTAACGCAATGCTCCTTCTTCGGGGTCAAGTTCGCCTTCCATGCGAAAAATCTGCGGTTTGCGCGAACCCAGACGGGAAAGCAGACTGTCTGTTACCATGTGGAAATTGCTGTCGGGCGATTCGGGCGGAACACACCGTTCATCTCCGAAAAACAGTTGGACATAATTCCAGTTAATCTCCTCACGGGTGGGCAAATCGGTAAGAAGGCGATACAGCAATGCGGGCGTTGAACCGCCCGCCAACGCCACCCGATACAGTTGATTGTGCCTCGCGGCAGAGGCGACGCCAGAGAGAAACGAGTGTGCGGCGTGCTGGCTGAGTTGTGTTTTGTCCTCGAAAACGGTATAGTTTGGGCGTGGCATTGTCGGTTTGCTCCTTCTTGCCGGGGAATGAATTCCCCGGTTATTGAGTACCTTCGTCCTACGGACGAATACGCGAGCAAAATTGTTCTGTCCGCAGGACAGGTGTTTTTGCTAACCGGGGAAT